>NZ_JBFUGA010000005.1:0-113694 GCF_056403155.1 Methylobacterium sp. P3_A11 | reverse complement strand
GCCTGCCTCCGGTCCATCGACGGGAGCGGTGTCCGCGTCGCCGGAGACCGCGCCGCCCTCGGCAAGGTCCGCCGCCGGGGCCTCATCGCCGACCGGCTCGGCGGCGTCCGCCTGCGCGGCGATTGCCTCGTCGGAGGCGGCCTCGGCCGACGCCGTGGCCGGCGCCGTGGAGGCCGCCGGGACGAGGGGCACCGTGATGGCCGGGCCGGGGCGCGTCTCCGAATTGTAGCCCAGCGACTTCAGGATCGAGGCGAAATCCTCGCCCGAGCAGCCGACCAGCGAGGTCATCCCGACGGTGGCGACGAACCCGTCGCCGTCGGCGGTCCCGTCCGGTGCCGCCCCGGGGGTCGTGCCGGGTCGATAGGCGATCGCGGGGCGGATCAGGTCCGCGAGCCGCTCGAGGATGTCGACGCGCACGGCGCGTTCGCCGCTGACCCGGAAACCGGCCGCGCGGTAGAGGCCCTTGGCGATCTCGCGATCGACCTTGATCGAGGTCCGGCCGGAGCCGGCGAGATGCGCGATCTCGTCCAGGCCGCGCTGGTCGAGGCCGCCGTTGCGCAGAGCCCAG
This sequence comes from Methylobacterium sp. P3_A11, assembly GCF_056403155.1. NCBI lineage: Bacteria > Pseudomonadati > Pseudomonadota > Alphaproteobacteria > Hyphomicrobiales > Methylobacteriaceae > Methylobacterium > Methylobacterium sp. P3_A11. The sequence goes on along the minus strand of NZ_JBFUGA010000005.1, from coordinate 113,126 downwards.
AGCTGGGCCGCGAGCGTCCGGGGCGCCGGCTTCAGCAGGGCCGGCAGGAAGATGTGGTAGGCGCCGAAGCGGACGCCGTGGCGGCGCAGGGCGCCGCGGCCGTCCTGATCGAGGCTGCGCATCTCGTGCGCCACCTTCGAGCGCTCCAGCACGCCGAGCGCCTCGACCACCTGGTAGCCGATGCCCTTGGCGAGACCGGTGAGGTCGGCCGCGGTCTCGATCTCCATGAGCGGGCCGAGGAGGCGGACGATGTAGGCCTTCAGCCATGCATCGAGACGCGCCTCGACCTTCTCGCGGTGGGCGCCGGTCAAGCTGTCGTCGGCCAGCAGCCGGATCTGCGGGGCGAACAGCTTCTCGCCGGGGGTGAGCTTGGCGACGGGTGCACCGGTCCAGCGGATCGTGCCGTCGTGCGCGAGCACGAGGGTCGAATCGGCGGTGGCCGCGAATCGTTCGGCCCGGGCCTCGATCTCCCCGGCGAGCGCCTTCTCGGCAGCGCTCCTCAGGGTCTTGGCCTCGTGCCCTTCGGCGCTGGCATCGGGAACGAACAGGAATCCGTGAAGGTGGCCGACATGCTGACCCTCGACGGTGACGTCACCGTCGGCGGTGATCTGGGCTTCGAGCATCGTGTTCTCTCTCAGGCGCCGCATCAGGACGCTTGTGCGCCGATCGACGAAGCGGCTCGCGAGGCGTTCGTGCAGGGCGTCGGACAGCCTGTCCTCTACCCGACGAGTCTCGCCCTGCCAATGTTCCGGGTCGCGCAACCAATCGGGACGGTTCGCCACGAACGTCCAGGTGCGTCCCTGGGCGATCCGGCGGGACAGGGTATCGATGTTGCCGTCGGTCCGGTCGATCATCGCAACCTGCTCGGCGAACCACGTGTCGGGGATCCGCCCGGCCATGCCCTTCATGAGGAAGCGGTAGAGCTGCGCCACCAGGTCGGCGTGCACCTGCGGATGGACCTTGCGGTAGTCCGGCACCCCGCAGACGTCCCAGAGCCGCCGCACCGTGGCGGCGCTCCGTGCCATGTCGCGGATGTCGTCCTCCTTCATGAGGATCTCGAGGGCCTGCTGGTCCTCGCCCATGGGGGCGCGGGTCAGGCCCGATTCGCGCGGGTGCTCGTCGAGGCTCGCCTGAAGGCCCTCCAGGCTGCCGAAGCTGAGATCCGGGTTGCGCCACTGCAGGATGCGCAGCGGGTCGAAATCGTGGCTCTCCAGCCGCTCCACCAGTTCCGCCTCGAAGGGCGGGCAGCGCCCGGTGGAACCGAAGGTGCCGTCGGCGAGATGGCGCCCGGCGCGGCCGGCGATCTGGCCCATCTCGGCGGGGGTGAGCTTGCGGAAGCGGGTGCCGTCGTACTTCCAGTTCGCCGCGAAGGCGACGTGATCGACGTCGAGGTTGAGGCCCATCCCGACCGCGTCGGTGGCGACGAGGTAGTCCACGTCGCCGGCTTGGTACATCTCGACCTGGGCGTTGCGGGTCCGCGGCGACAGGGCGCCCAGCACTACCGCGGCCCCGCCCCGCTGGCGGCGGATCAGCTCGGCGATCGCGTAGACCTCCTCGGCCGAGAACGCGACGATCGCGGTGCGCCGCGGCAGGCGTGACAGCCGCTTCTCCCCCGCGAAGGTCAGCTGCGAGAGCCGCGGCCGGGTCGTGGTGTGGACGTTCGGGATCAGGCTCTGGACCAGTGGCAGCACGGTCGCGGAGCCGATCAGCAGGGTCTCTTCCCGGCCGCGGACGTAGAGCAGCCGATCGGTGAAGACGTGGCCGCGGTCCATGTCGGCGGCGAGTTGGATCTCGTCGATGGCCACGAAGGCCACGTCGAGGTCGCGGGGCATCGCCTCGATGGTGCAGATCCAGTAGCGCGGCCGGTCCGGCTTGATCTTCTCCTCGCCCGTGACCAGCGCGACCTTCTCGGGGCCGACCTTGGCGACGACGCGCAGGTAGACCTCCCGGGCGAGGAGCCGCAGGGGCAGCCCGATCATCCCGGTCGGGTGCGCGAGCATCCGTTCGATCGCGAGATGCGTCTTGCCGGTGTTTGTTGGCCCGAGGACCGCCGTGACGCCGCGGGCGCGGACGTCACGGGGCAGCGAGCGGCTGGGCGTGGGGCGGAGCAGCGCGTCGATGGTCGGCGGTTCCTTCGGACGGGAAGGCCGTCGCGGCGCCGTCGCGGCGCGGGCGGGAGGAGGCTGGGTCGGCCGGTCGCGTCAGGGACGATAGGGCCGAAGCGGTCCGCCTTCATATGGGATGCCGCCGCCGCCAGGTCCAACCTGCGGCACGATCTGCGGATAGATGTCGATCTGCGTCGTGGGCGTCCCCGGCTGGGGTGCGACATCGGCGCAGAGCGTATCGGGAATCGCCACGAGGGGGCCGCGGCGCGGTGCGCGGTGCTCGACGACCTCGGCCGACGAGAAGGCGTCGCCGCCGCAGCTCGACCCTGCCGTGCCGGCGGTCAGCGGCTGCGCGGCGGCCGCTCCCGGGAGCGCAACCGAGGCAAGGGCGATTCGGAGAAGAAACTGGCGCATCGGCGCATTATCGCCCGGACCATGAAGATTCTTGAAAACCCATGAGGGTTCACGTCCGGGACCGCGGCAGACCGAGATAGCCGAACACCGCCTGCAGGACGCGGTTCGCCAGGGCATCGCCATCCCGCTCGCCGCGCTCGCCCGCGGCATCGACCATGCCCCGCACGAGCGCGAAGAGGTCGCCCGCGGCCGTCTCGGGGTCCGTCGGCGGATCGGCGCGGAGGCGCGTCGGCAGCACCCGCAGCGTGGCCGTCAGGTCCCGGGCGACGTCGCCCAGGATGTCGGCGAGCTGGAGCCGACTCTCCTCGCGGTCGAGCAACAGCGCGAGACGCGGCCGCGCCAACTGGTGGGCGACGCAGGCCCGGACGATCCGGGAAAGCCCGTCCTCCGAGGTCGGTGCGCCCTGCGCGGCCCGCACGGCCTCGATCAGCAGGCGGGTCTCCCGCGCCACCAGGGCCGCGGTCAGGGCCTCCTTGCTGGGGAAGTACTGGTAGACCGAGCCGATCGATACGCCCGCCCGCTCGGCGACGGCGTTGGTCGTGTACCCGTCGAGGCCGCGCTCCTCCAGAACGCGAGCCGCGCCCTCCAGGATGGTCCGAACCGTCTCGGCGGAGCGCGATTGCCCCGGACTTTTCCGGGGCTTGAGCACCGGCCGGCGCGCCCGCGACGCCGTCATGAATGCGAGTTCACCGCCGCCCCGGCCAGCGGCACCATGGCGGCGTTCCGACAGACCCATGGAGCGTAGAACCCCATGTCCGACACGACCTTCGACACCAAGCTCACCGTCTTCATGCTGGTGAAGACATCCCCTGACTGGCTCGCCATGCCGATCGACGATCGCTTCGCGCGGTTGCGCGAGGCTTTCGAGCCGATCCTGCGCCGTCACGCCGACGCCGTGCGGCTCCGCTTCTACGACGCCGAGTTCTACACCGCCCGGCTGACCGACCTCTGGGTCTGGGAGGCCGCCGACCACCACGCCTACGAACTCGTCGTCGAGGCCCTGCGCGAGACGGCGTTCTGGGACCGCTGGTTCTCGATCGTCGAGATCATACCGGCGGTGGAGAACGCTTACGCAACGCATTACGGTCAGGCCCCGCTGGCGGCCTGACCAGCCGACGCGGGTGACTCAGTCCACCCCCTCGACCAGGACCACCTCGCCGATGCCCGCCGGCCGGCGCTTCTCGATCGCCGCCTGATACTCTGGCGAGAAATAATAGGCCCGCGCCGCCTCGTAGGACTCGAACTCCAGGACGACGTTGCGCGGCCGGGCCTCGCCTTCCAGCGCCTCGCTGCGCCCGCCGCGCACGAGGGGCGTGCAGCCGTACTTGCGCATGGCCTCGGAGGCCATGGCGGCGTACGCCTTGTATGTGTCCGGGTCGGTGACCGTCATCCGGACGATGATGTAGCCCTTCGGCACTGGCTGACCTCCCTGGCGCGGCTGCCGCGCCGGGCGGGAGTGCCGGGAAAAAGGCTTCCGGTCAAAGGCCTCTATTGCTCGGGCAGGCTTGCCTGCGCGACGTTCGCGGAACCGGCTCCCGCCGTCCCCACCGTGCTGCCCTGGGTCCAGCGCGTCGCCTCGATGATGTTGGTGCCGATCGTGGTGAGCACCGAGATGCGGAGCGGGATCAGGACACGCGTCCCCTCGACGGGTGCGAGCCAGACCGACATCTCGCGGTTCTCCTCCATGAACTTCACCCCCGGCCGGTCCGGGCGGTGGCCGGCCACCGCCTGGTAGCGGGCCGTGCAGACGAGGACCGGGCCGGCATAGCCCGGCTTCTGCACCGGGCGGGTTTCGGCGTAGCTCAGTACCACGTTGAAGCGGGTCGCGCCGTCGAAGACCGGAAGGGTCCGGTTGCAGTTCTCCGGGTCCAGCGGCTCGCCGCGCCCCTGGGTGGGCATCAGCAGGGCGCTGACCGGATCGATGATGCCGCGCTTGTTGGCGGCCGTGACCGGCACGCGGTCCTGCATGTCGACGAGGGGCGGGGTGATCTCGGCCTGCACCACGTTCCCACGCGCCAGCGCCATGCGCACGGCGATCCCGGAACTCGCGGTGTGCGTCGCGATGGAGAAAGCACCCGGCTGCGGCGCCGCCGCGAAGGTTCCGGAGGCCCGGGCCGAGCCCTTGCCGCCGGTGATCGCGCCGACGAGCCCGGTGAGCACCGCCGACACGTCCATCACGTAGCGGTCGCGCTCGAAGGCCCCGGCCAGGCGCGCGGTGCCGATCGGCAGGCCCGCGAGGTTGATGCCGTAATCGACCGCGACAGTCGCGGGCGCCGCCGCCGCCGACTTCGAACGCGGCCGGCGCGTGCCGGCATCGGCCGGTCCCGCGAGAGCGGCGACGGCGAGGAGGCTGCCGGCGAGGCGCCCGATCCCGGGCTTCGTCACAGGCTTGATCATCCGACGGACGGGCGTGGCGCTCATGATCCGGATCGCATCCCAGGACAGGCGGTCCAAGATACCCTCTCGAACGCGCCCTCTCGAACACACCCGCTCGGCGGCATCCCCTCGACGCCCGAAGCAGGGAGAGGCACCTTCCTGCGGGTGAAAGAAGGCTATATCCCGGCATCGTGGTTAACAGACCGTTGGGCGGCCGGGCGGCGCGTCCGTCGGCCGGCACCTTGACGGGGCACGCCTCCGTCGCCTATAGGCTCGCGCCTTCAACAGGACTCCGCCGGACCTGGAACACGCACTGGGCGTTGCCCGATGCGACGATGATCGCGCCGGTCGCGACCAGGTCCTCCTTGAGCGGAACGAGACGGGATCGTAAGTCATCATGGCGCGCCGCTGCGAACTCACCGGCAAGGCCGTTCAGGTCGGCCACCTCGTGAGCCACTCGAACCACAAGACCAAGTGCCGGTTCCTGCCGAACCTGTGCAACGTCACCCTGCAGTCCGACGCGCTGGGCAAGCGCGTCCGCCTGCGGGTCACCGCGCACGCCCTGCGCTCGGTGGAGCACCGCGGCGGCCTCGACGCCTTCCTGATCAAGGCCGGCGAGGGCGACCTGTCTCAGACCGCCCGCCTCCTGAAGCGCGAGATCCACAAGAAGCTCGCCGAGACCCCGGCCGTCGCGGCCTGAGTCTTCGCGCTTCACCGTTCTTGACCGGATGGTTTCAACCGCCGTGGCCATGAAGGCCGCGGCGGTTTTACGCGCGTATGCGGCAGACATGCCAGTCCAGGCAATCCAAAGCTCGGCCGCAGGCTGCCGTCAATTTCCGGCTGATGTCCCTGCGTCGTCTTTGCGAGCGGAGCGAAGCAATCCAGGCGGCGCCACGCTGACAAGCCCCGCGCTGCCCTGGGTCACTTCGCTGCGCTCGTGATGACGGAGGGGGCTTCGACGTCCAAGCTGCGAACACGGATCGTCTATTGCGCGCGGCAGAGCGGGACCTGATTACCGCCGCCCGCTCGCCCCGCGCAGCATCCGGCCCGTCGGGGCCGCGTCGCCGTTCTCCTCGAACAGTTCGGCCAGCTTCTCGGTCATCGCCCCGCCGAGTTCCTCGGCGTCGATGATCGTCACGGCGCGGCGGTAATACCGCGTCACGTCGTGGCCGATCCCGATGGCGAGGAGTTCCACCGGCGAGCGGGTCTCGATCTCCTCGATCATCCAGCGCAGGTGCCGCTCCAGGTAGTTGCCGGCATTCACCGACAGGGTCGAATCGTCCACCGGGGCGCCGTCCGAGATCACCATCAGGATCTTGCGCTGCTCCGGCCGCCCGAGCAGGCGCTTGTGCGCCCAGTCCAGCGCCTCGCCGTCGATGTTCTCCTTGAGCAGTCCCTCGCGCATCATCAGCCCGAGATTCTTCCGCGCCCGCCGCCAGGGGGCGTCCGCCGACTTGTAGACGATGTGGCGCAGGTCGTTCAGGCGACCCGGATTCGGCGGCTTGCCGGCGGCGAGCCACGCCTCGCGGCTCTGGCCCCCCTTCCAGGCCCGGGTGGTGAAGCCCAGGATCTCCACCTTCACGCCGCAGCGCTCCAGCGTCCGCGCCAGGATGTCGGCGCAGGTCGCCGCCACGGTGATCGGCCGGCCGCGCATCGAGCCCGAATTGTCGAGGAGCAGCGTGACGACCGTGTCGCGGAAGTTCGTGTCCTTCTCCTGCTTGAAGGAGAGGGGCTGGTAGGGGTCGATGACCACGCGGACCAACCGGGCCGGATCGAGCTGGCCCTCTTCCAGGTCGAAATCCCAGGCGCGATTCTGCTGGGCGAGTAGGCGCCGCTGCAGCCGGTTGGCGAGGCGGCCGACCACGCCCTGCAGATGGGAGAGCTGCTTGTCGAGGTAGGAGCGAAGGCGCGACAGCTCCTCGGCGTCGCACAATTCCTCGGCGTGGATCACCTCGTCGAACCGGCCGTTGAAGACCTTGTACTCCGGCCCGCGCGCTTCGTTGCCCTGCTTCTGCGGCGGGCGCGACGCTTCCGAAGCCTCCTCGGATTCCGCATCCTCGGCCTCTTCCGGCAATTCGCCCGACGGCGCGTCGGCGGATTCCTGTGCGCCCTCCTCGATCTCGTCGGAGGCCTCCTCGGAGGTCTCGATCTCGGCGCGCTCGCCCTGGCTCTTCTCCTCCGAATCGCCTTCGCTCGGGTTCTGCTCGTCGTCCTGGGCGTCGTTCTCGTCGTCGTTCTCGTCGTCCTCGGCGTCGAACGGCGTCTCGTCCGACATGTCCAGCGACGTGAGCAGCTCGCGCACCGAGCGGGCGAACTTGCGCTGGTCCTCGATCGAGCCGATCAGCCCGTCGAGGTTCTTGCCGGCCTTGGCCTCGATATGCTCGCGCCACAGCTCGACGATCTTGGTGGCGGCCTCGGGCGGCTTCTGACCGGTCAGGCGCTCACGCACCATCAGGGCGACGGCGTCCTCCATCGGGGCGTCGGCCCGGTCGGTGATGGTCTCGTACTTGCCGCCGCGGTGGTAGCGGTCCTCCAGCATCGCCGTGATGTTGCTGGCGACGCCCGCCATCCGGCGGGAGCCGATCGCCTCGACCCGGGCCTGCTCGACTGCGTCGTAGACCGCGCGGGCGGGGGCGTTCTCGGGGGCGAGGCGGCGGTGGACGGCGACGTCGTGGCAGCCGAGGCGCAGCGCCATGGCGTCGGCGTTGCCGCGCAGCACCGCGACGTCCTGCGCCGACAGCTTGCGTGGGGGCTCGGGCAGGCGAGCCTTGTCGCCGGTGAGCGCCGGCCGGTCGGTCGCGTAGGTGACCTCGACCTCGGAACGCCGGGCGATGGCGCGCAGGCACCCGGCCACGGAGCGCTTGAGGGGCTCGGCCACGGGTTCGCGGCGCTCGCCGGGCTTGCGGTTGGAGATGGACATCAGCGCTACCGGTCGTCCTCGAACGCGAAGGGGCGGTTCAGGATCTCGTCCCAGCTGTAGGGACAGTCCGCGGGCAGGGTTTTGGGCGACGGCTTCATCTGCCGGGCCGCTCCGAGGCGGCTGAGACGGAACGCGTCGTGCCGGATCTCGTCGAGGCTCGCCTTCAAGCCCGGACTCTTCCGCATCTGTATGAGGGCGCGCTCCCGATGCTCGGCGATGCTGAGAGCCCAGCTGCGGCTCCGCCGCGCCGGTTGATGATCCCATTTCAGCATGTGCAGAAGGATGATCTCGACTGCGCTCTGGAGCCGGTAAGACTCGCTCAGGCCCACGTCGCTCAGCTCCTCGGCGATATTGTCGAGGTCGAGGGCGTCCACCCGGCCGGCGCGGAGCAGCGCCACCTGCTCCTGGACCCAGGTGTAGAGATCGTCCGCATAGCGCGTCCGCACCCGTGCGTGCGCAGGCGCCTGAGCGTCCTCGCGCGTCGGGGTCGGATGCGCCATCGCGTCCTCCATGCGGGTCAGCTCAGCGCGACGTTCACCGCGCTCTCGGGCAGTTCCTTGCCGAAGGCGCGCTGGTAGAATTCGGCCACCAGCGTCCGCTCCAGCTCGTCGCACTTGTTGAGGAAGGTCACCCGGAAGGCGAACCCGATATCCTTGAAGATGTCGGCGTTCTCGGCCCAGGTGATCACCGTGCGCGGGCTCATGACGGTGGAGAGGTCGCCGTTCATGAAGGCGTTGCGGGTGAGATCCGCCACGCGCACCATCCGGTTGACGATGTCGCGGCCCTGGTCGCCCCGGTAATGGATCGCCTTGGACAGCACGATGTCGACCTCGCGGTCGTGCGGCAGGTAGTTCAGGGTCGTGACGATCGACCAGCGATCCATCTGGCCCTGGTTGATCTGCTGGGTGCCGTGATAGAGGCCCGACGTGTCGCCCAGCCCCACCGTGTTGGCGGTGGCGAACAGCCGGAAGGCCGGGTGCGGGCGGATCACGCGCTTCTGGTCCAGCAGCGTCAGGCGGCCCGACAGCTCCAGCACCCGCTGGATCACGAACATCACGTCCGGCCGGCCGGCATCGTATTCGTCGAAGACGAGGGCCACGTTGTTCTGCAGCGCCCAGGGCAGGATGCCGTCCTGGAAGGCCGTCACCTGCTTGCCGTCCCGCAGGACGATGGCGTCCTTGCCGACCAGGTCGATGCGGGAGACGTGGCTGTCGAGGTTGATGCGGATGCACGGCCAGTTCAGCCGGGCGGCGACCTGCTCGATATGGGTCGACTTGCCGGTGCCGTGATAGCCGGTGACCATCACGCGGCGGTTGCGGGCGAAGCCGGCCAGGATGGCCAACGTCGTCTCCCGGTCGAAGATGTAGTCCGGATCGAGATCGGGAACGTGTTCCTCGGGTTCGGCATAGGCCGGGACCTGAAGGTCGAGATCGATGCCGAAGACCTCGCGGACGGAAACGGTGCGGTCGGGCAGCGCGGCGGGCGTATCGTCAGAGAGCATTCGGAACCTCGTGAGGCGCGGGCGCTCCACTTCCAAGAGTGAAGCATCCGCGCGGAAGAACGTCGAGCCGGGCCTCCGCGGCGGGGCGGCGCCATCCTTAAACGGCCGGGCGCCGGGGCGCCACCGACAGGCACAGCCTCCATATAGGGTGTCGCCGCGCGGTTTCCCCTATCCTGATACCAGTCCGGCCTGCATCCTTCGTGCCGTTCAGCAGAGGCCGGCCCCGCGCAGCACGTCGTGGGCGCGGATGATGTCGCGCAGCCGCTCCTCGAACGAGCGGTCGCCCCCATTGGCGTCGGGGTGGAAGCGCTTCACCAGCGCCTTGTACTGCGCCTTGATGGCGGCCGTGTCCGCGCCGTCCTCCAGCCCCATGACGTCGAGGGCGCGGCGCACCGCGGCCGAGTGTCGAGGCTTCTGCGGCTCCGGCTGGCGGGCACGCCGGCGCGCGTCGCCCACGCCCTCGCCGCGCAGGATGCCCAGCGGGTCGACATAGGCCCAGTCCCGCGGCGGCTCGTCGGCCGGCTTGGCCTCGCCCGCCCGGTTCACGCCCATCGCCCAGGTCGGCCGGTGCCCGATGATCGCGTCCTTCTGGTAGGCCTGCACGGCGGCATCGTTCATGCCGTCGAAGTAATTGTAGGTGGCGTTGTAGGCGCGGACATGGTCGATGCAGAAGCGCCAGTACTGACCTTCCGCCTTCCGGCCCTTCGGCGCCCGATGCAGGCCCGGCTGGGTGCAGCCCGGGCTCTCGCAGACCGCCTCGGCCGCAGCCGAGGCCTTCGGCTCGTCGCAGGATGGTTTGATCCGGATGCTGTCGAACAGGCGCGAGTTGAGATCCATGACGGGCCGATTATGAGGGGGCGGACCTGAGACACAAGGGCACTGGGCCTGATGACGCATGCGCGAGATCGGGCTTGACGGATGGCAGGGATGCGACGCGATGGCTGACGGTGCAAACGGGAACGGCACGCTCCGGGATTGGATGGAAGCGCGATTGCGGGAGCAGCTCGCGCCGGCGCGCCTCGACGTGATCGACGAGTCGCATCTGCATGCCGGACATGCCGGGGCACGGCCGGGCGGCGAGACCCATTACCGGCTCGACATCGTCGCGGCGGCGTTCGAGGGCAAGAGCCGCGTGGAGCGGCACCGGCTGGTGAACGCGTTGCTCGATGACGCGTTCAAGCGGGGACTTCACGCCCTCGCCCTGCGCGCGCGCACACCCGCCGAGGCCGCCTGAACCGCGAACGCCGCGTCGGCGGGGAGGCGGTCCGGGTCTTGGTCCGGAAGAGGGTTCGGGAGGCGTCGCCGGCCCTGCGCGCAGGCAGCACCGTGGGCGGCGGCGTACGCAAGCGCGTTGCTCGCCACCGGGTCGCCCGATCGCGCTTGTGGGGACTTGGCGGGTCGGCGGCCCGCGCCAGGCGCGGAGACAGGAACCGGGATATGGCCATGGGGACCCCGATCTGCATCCGCCTGACCGCCGGCCTCGTGCCGGATGGGCGGACACGCCCTGTGCACACCACCGGGGTCGGGAGGCCGCCATGTCCCTGCGGGTGACGCCGCGCATCGCCATCGACGAGGCCGAGATCGACCTGTCCTTCATGCGCGCCTCGGGCGCGGGCGGCCAGAACGTCAACAAGGTCGAGACGGCGGTTCAGCTCCGCTGGGCCGTGCTCGCGTCGGCGTCCGTGGATGACCGGGTCAAGGCGAATCTGGTGCGGCTCGCCGGGCGGCGGATGACCAAGGACGGCGTCCTGGTGCTCAGCGGGCAGCGGCACCGGACCCAGGAGCGCAATCGCGCCGACGTCCTCCAGCGCCTCGTCGACCTCGTTGCCGAGGCCGCCAAGCCGCCCCCGCCGATCCGCCGCCCGACGAAGCCCACGCGGGGTTCGCAGGAGCGGCGCATCGGCGCCAAGAAGAACCGCGCCACGATCAAGCAGGGCCGCGGCAGCATCCGGGATTCCGACGGCTGACCCGGGCGGTCGAAGCGGTCGCTCAGTGGATCGCGTCGATGATCGCGGCCTTCGGGCTGGCATCCGGGGCCGGCGAGGAGCCCGCCACGAGGGTGCTGCCGGGCTTGGCGATCGTCAGCACGATCGCGATCAGGGCCAGGATGGCGGCCAGCGCCGCGGGAAACAGGAAGGCCGATTCGCCGTAGCGGATGTCCAGCAGACCGCCCACTACCGCGCCGGTGGTGAGCCCGGCCCAGAGGGGCGCCTGGATCCAGAACGACGGGGCGACCGTGCCGAGCAGAAGGTTGGCGCAGCCGGTGCCGAAACGGACGACCGCACCGGTGACGTAGGTCAGAGCGAGGGAGCGGCCGCCGTCGTCCTGCAGTGTCGCGTTCTGGAGCCCCAGGGCCAGGACGATCGGGTAGGCGTGCAGCGGATAGGCGAAGGTGCCCCAGGGCATCAGCAGGCCGCCCGCGAGCAGCAGCGCCTGGAGCGTCAGCAGGACGGCGAGGCGCCAGCGGCCGACCCAGGCGGCGATCAGCGTGCCCAGGAAGGCGCCGAAGCAGAAGATGCTGATGGTGCTGGCAACCCGGGTGACATTCTCCCAGTCGCCATTGGACACCGCGACGCCGAAGCGCGTGGTGTTGCCGGACATGAACGACATGAACAGCTGCGAGAATTCCAGGAACCCGATGGAATCGGCGCAGCCCGCGAGTGCGGCCAGTGCGATCGCGAAGGGGATTCGGGTTCGGGGATCGGCCGGGAACGACTTGTCGGCAGGCGGTTCGGGCTTCCGCTCCGACGCCCCGCCGCCCGTCCTGTTGCCGTAATCCGCCATGCTGATCCCCCGATCGAGCGGCCACGCCTGTCGCGGCCGACTGACAATGGACGAACAGCCCAGCGGTTTCATGCCGCTGTGCGGCGCAACACAACGACGCGGCCCGGCACAGGCCGGCCGGCCTCGCGCCGGACTGACGCGGGTTGCAGGGTCAGGACGTCCAGTCCGGAGCGCGCGGCGGTCGCGGCGATGTACCCGTCCGCGTGGGCGTAGCGTCCGTCCTCACCGAGGATCGACCCGACGCCGTCGTGGGACTGTACCGTGACGGCGGCGAGTCCGCCGGGCCGCAGGACCCGGCCGATCTCCCCCAGAAGGGGACCGAGATCCGCCACGTAGATCAGGACGTCGGCGGCGAGGCAGAGATCGGCGGAGCCTGCAGGGATCTCGGACAGGACGTGCGTGAGATCGCCCGCGATCAGGCGGTCGTAGAGCGGGCGGCCCTGCCAGGATTTGGCCCGCGCCAGCGCCAGCATCCCGGGCGACAGATCGATCCCGACGAGATGGTCGATCCGGTCCCGCAGGGCGGCGCCCATCAGGCCGGTGCCGCATCCGAGGTCGAGGGCGACCGTGAAGCTCGGCGGGACCGGCGGCAGGGCGTCGCGGACGAGCCGCGGGCCGACATAGCCCAGGCCGTCCACGAGATGACGCTCGAAGCGCGGTGCGTAGCCGTCGAACAGAGCCCTGACATGGGCAGCCGAGAGGGCCGGGAGGCCGTCGCTGACGCCCAGGCGGACGAGGTGGGGGCGCACGCCCAGCGTGTCGTCGGGGTCGCAGTCGAGGGCGCGGGCGTAGGCGCGCGCCGCGGCACCCAGGGCCGCCGGATCGGCGCCGGCTGCGGCCAGCCCCTCCCGCGCCCGGCCCAGGAGCAGCCAGGCCGGTGCGTAGCGCGGGGCGATCTCCAGGGCCTGCTCCGCGAGGTCGGCGGCCACGGCATGGTCGCCCTCGGCCAGACAGGCCTCCGCGTATCGGTAGCGGCGGTCGGCGAGGAGGTCGCCGGAACTGAGCTGCGAGGCCATGCGTCTGCCGGATCGGGGGCGCCTATATACCGGGGCCACCGGCGGATTCCACCGGCAGCACGGACCCGATGCCGATACGAGCCAGCGATCTCCTCACCCTGACCCGCGAGGGTCTCTACTGCCCTCTCGGCCGATTCCACGTCGATCCGACCTGGCCGGTGGAGCGCGCGCTGATCACGCACGGCCATGCCGATCATGCCCGGTCGGGCCACGGCCACGTCCTGGCGACCCCCGAGACCCTGCGGATCATGGCGGTGCGCTACGGCGCGGATTTCTGCCGCCAGCGGCAGGAAGCACAACTCGGCGAGCCGATCCGCATCGGTGACGTCACCGTCCGCTTCGCGCCCGCCGGCCACGTCCTCGGCTCGGCGCAGATCGCCATCGAGCGGGAGGGCGTACGCGTGGTCGTCTCGGGCGACTACAAGCGCGCGCCGGATCCGACCTGTCTGCCCTTCGAGGTGGTGCCCTGCGACGTGTTCATCACCGAAGCGACCTTCGGGCTTCCAGTCTTCACGCATCCCGACACGCGGGGCGAGGTCCGCAAGCTCCTCGACTCGGTGTCACTGTTCCCGGAGCGGGCGCACATCGTCGGCGCCTACGCCCTCGGCAAGGCGCAGCGGGTGATGGCGCTGCTGCGCGAGGAGGGCTGGGACCGGCCGATCCACCTGCACGGGGCGATGGAGAAGCTGACCGCCCTCTACAAGGACGAGGGCCTGCCCCTCGGCGACACGCCGAAGGTGGTGGCCGCCGAGCGCAAGGACCTGCACGGGGCGATCGTGATCTGCCCGCCCTCGTCGATCCAGGACCTGTGGTCGCGGAAATTTCCCGATCCCGTGACCTGCTTCGCCTCGGGCTGGATGCGGGTGCGCGCGCGCGCGCGCCAGAAGGGCGTCGAGCTGCCGCTGGTGATCTCCGACCATTCCGACTGGCCGGACCTGTGCCGCACCATCCGCGACACCGGCGCCGAGGAGGTCTGGGTGACGCACGGGCAGGAGGACGCGCTGGTCCACTGGTGCGGGACGCAGGGCATCAAGGCGAAGCCGCTGCACCTGCTGGGCTATGGCGACGACGGCGAAGCCGAGCCGGGCGCCGCAGAGGCGGGTTCCGGGACGGAGGCGGCGGCGTGAACGACTTCGCCAAGCTCCTCGACCGCCTCGCCTACGAGCCCCGCCGCAACGCCAAGCTGCGGATGCTCCAGGATTTCTTTGCGCGCACGCCCGATCCCGAGAGGGGCTACGCGCTGGGCGCCATGACCGGCACGCTGAGCTTTCGCGAGGCCAAGCCGGCGCTGATCCGCGGGCTGGTGGAGGAGCGGATCGATCCGGTGCTGTTCCGGCTGTCGCACAATTACGTCGGCGACCTCGCCGAGACCACGGCGCTGATCTGGCCGGGGCCGATGGAGGCACCGCGGGAGCCGGGCTCCGGCCACAACAACCCGCCGCCGCATGTCCCGACCCTGGCGGAGGTCGTCGAGACGCTGGCGACCATCCCCAAGCGCGAACTGCCCCGCCATCTCGCGGACTGGCTCGACGCCCTCGACGAGACCGGGCGCTGGGCGCTCCTGAAGCTCGTTACCGGCAACCTGCGGGTCGGTGTCTCGGCGCGGCTCGCCAAGACTGCGGTGGGCGCACTGGGCGGCCACGAGGCCGACGCGGTGGAGGAGGTCTGGCACGGTCTGACGCCGCCCTTCGAGACCCTGTTCGCCTGGGTCGAGGGCCGGGCCGAGCGCCCCGAGACCCTCAACCCCGCCCCGTTCCGACCGCCGATGCTGTCGCATCCGATCGAGGAGGAGGCCGATCTCGAGAAGCTGGAGCCCGACGCCTTCTCGGCCGAGTGGAAGTGGGACGGCATCCGTGTCCAGCTCGTCGGCGGCCGCGACCGGGCGGGGGTGCAGGTCGGAAAGATCTATTCCCGCACCGGCGAGGACATCACCGGGGCGTTCCCGGATCTCGCCGAGGCCATCACCTTCACCGGGTCGCTGGACGGCGAACTGCTGATCCTCCGAGAGCGACGCGTGCAGAGCTTCAACGTGCTCCAGCAGCGCCTGAACCGGAAGGCCGTGACGGGGAAGCTCCTGGAGGAGTTTCCGGCCCACGTGCGGGCCTACGACCTCCTCACGCTGGAGGGCGACGACCTGCGCGTAGAGCCTTTCGCAGCCCGGCGGCAGAAGCTGGAGGCCCTGGTCACGCGCCTCGACCACGCGCGGATCGACATCTCTCCGCTGGTGCCCTTCGCCGACTGGGAGGCGCTGGCGGCCGCCCGGGCGGATCCGGCGTCGGTGGGCGCCGGCGCGGATGCGGACGCCATCGAGGGCGTGATGCTCAAGCGCCTGAACAGCCCCTACCTCCCGGGCAGGCCCAAGGGGCCGTGGTGGAAGTGGAAGCGCGAGCCGCACATCGTCGATGCCGTGATGATGTACGCCCAGCGCGGGCACGGGAAGCGCTCGTCCTTCTACTCGGACTACACGTTCGGGGTCTGGCGGGAGGCCCCCGAGGGCGGGGACGAGCTGGTGCCGGTGGGCAAGGCCTATCACGGCTTCACCGATGCCGAGCTCGCCAAGCTCGACCGCTACGTCCGCAACAACACCACCAAGCGCTTCGGCCCGGTGCGCGAGGTCGCCCACGGCCGCGAGGCCGGCCTCGTGCTGGAGATCGCCTTCGAGGGCGTGCAGCGCTCGACCCGGCACAAATCGGGGGTGGCGATGCGTTTCCCCAGGGTCAGCCGCATCCGCTGGGACAAGCCGCCGTCGGAGGCCGACCGGATCGACGTGCTGGAACGCATCCTCGCCCGGGGCGAGCGCGAGATCGCCCCGGGGACGACGCCGATGGAGACGACCGCATGAGACAGGGCAGGATCGGTCCGGTCGAGGCGCTCGCCTCCGGCGCGGTGGCGCGCCACGCGAGCGGGCGCCTGACCATTGCGACGCCGGGACAGGGATTTACGGATTTCACCGCGGCGGTGGCGGATTTCGTCCGCGGCAGCGGAATCCGGGACGGCCTCGTCACGGTGTTCTGCCGGCACACCTCGGCGTCGCTCACCATCCAGGAAAATGCCGACCCCGACGTCCAGACCGATCTGATGACCGCGCTGGACGGGTTCGCGCCGCGGCATGCCGGTTACGTCCATGGCGTCGAGGGACCGGACGACATGCCGGCCCATATCCGCACCCTGGTCACCGATTCGGCGCTCACCGTCCCGCTGGTCGAAGGCCGCCTCGCGCTCGGCACGTGGCAGGGGATCTATCTGATCGAGCACCGCGACCGGCCGCACCGGCGGGAGATCGTCCTGAGTGCGATCGGCGCGTGACGCCGCCGAAGGCCCGTTCGGCCGACCTCTTGCCATCGACCCGACGGCGCGATCAGCAACATGCGGCTACACACCGCCGGTTAACCATATCGGGCGCTTATGCCTCTCCGTGGGATCGCCTCTCGTGCCGGTCCCGCGGACGGAGACCCCGATGAGCCTTTTCACCGCGCTCTCGAACTCGATATCCGGCGCCTCGGCGCAGTCGCTGGCCCTGAACAACATCTCGGGGAACATCGCCAACACCCAGACGGCGGGCTTCAAGTCCACCGAGACGAGCTTCGCCGACATGCTGGCCCAGACCGAGGGCGGCACCCAGCCGGCCGGCGGTGTGCTGTCGAGCACGCGCAACAGCCTCAACATCCAGGGCACGGTGCAGTCGACCGGCGTGTCGACCAACCTCGCCATCTCGGGCAACGGCTACTTCATCGTCCGGGAGAATAGCGGGACGCCCCAGAGCCCGAGCTTCACTGGTGAGACCGGCTACACCCGGCGCGGCGACTTCGCTCCGGACGCGAACGGCTATCTCACCAATGGCGCGGGCTACTACCTGTTCGCCGGCCCCTCGGCGAGTGCCCCCGTCCAGGTCCCGACCGGCACCAACACCCTGTCGGGCCTCACGGTCTCGCCGGCCGGCACGCTCACGGGCACGGCCGCGGACGGCAGTTCCGTGGCGCTGGGCTCGCTGACGCTGGCGCAGTTCGGCATGCAGGACAACCTCGCCTCCCTCGACGGCGGCACCTACGTGGCCACGGGCAAATCGGGCACGCCGAGCTACGGCCTCAACGGCGCGACCATCGCGGCCGGCTCCGTGGAGCAGTCGAATGCCGGGATCTCGGACCAGTTCTCGAAGATGATCGAGACACAGCAGGCCTACACGGCCAACACCAAGGTCATGAGCACCACCGACCAGATGCTTCAGGACGCCATCGCGATGTACACCTGAGGCGGCGCGAAGCCGTCACAGGAACTTCAGCGGGTCCTTCTCGGGCGGGGGCGGCGCCACGTCGGCGCGGTTCCACCAGCCGCCGCCCAGCGCCACGAACAGCGCCGCCGTGTCGGCGTACTGGGTGGCGCGCGCCGCCGCCGAGGTCACCAGCGCGGAGAGATAGCCCTGCTGGGCGATCAGGACCTGCGAGGAGGTGATCGCCCCGGCCGTGTACTGCTTGCGGATCAGCGCAAGGCTCTGGTTCGTGGCGCTGACCGCCGCGTCGGCCGCGGCCACGGCCTTCGCGTCGGCCTGGAGCGCGCGCAGCGCGTCGGCGACGTTCTGGAAGGCGGTGATCACGGTCGCCTTGTACTGCGCCTGGGCCTGCGTCAGCGATTCCTCAGCGGCGCGCTGGCGCCGGAACAGGGTGCCGGCATCGAAGATCGGGGCCGTCGCCTGCCCGATGATCGTAAAGAACGCCGCC
The DNA here is from genome assembly GCF_056403155.1 of Methylobacterium sp. P3_A11. Classification (NCBI taxonomy): domain Bacteria; kingdom Pseudomonadati; phylum Pseudomonadota; class Alphaproteobacteria; order Hyphomicrobiales; family Methylobacteriaceae; genus Methylobacterium; species Methylobacterium sp. P3_A11. The sequence goes on along the minus strand of NZ_JBFUGA010000005.1, from coordinate 95,295 downwards.
CCCGGATTGGCGACCTGGGCGATCCGCGTGGCGCTGGATCCACCGGTCGCGGTCAGGCTGAACTGCGGCAGCCGGTTGGCCACCGCGACGCCGACACCGGCGCTCGCCTGCTGAACCAGGGCCTCCGCCGCCTTCACGTCGGGGCGCTGCTGCACGAGCCGCGAAGGCAGGCTCACCGGCAGCCTGGTCGGCAGCCGGAGCGCGGAGAGGTCGAAGGTCTCGGGGATCTCGTCCGACGGCAGGCGCCCTGCCAGCGCGGTCAGAAGGTTGCGCTGCTGGGCGAGCTGCTTCTCCAGGGGGGGCAGCAGCTGCTGCGACAGCGCCAGGGCCGCTTGCTGCTGCACCACGTCGGCCCCGGCGATCTGCCCGAGGGAGAGCTGCTTGTTGTAGAGCTGCAGGACCTCGGTCTGCGCCTGGATCACCTTGCGGGTCGCGTCGATCTGCGCCCGGAGCGAAGCCTCCTGGATCGCGGCGGCGACGACGTTGGCCGTGAGGCTGAGATAGGCTGCCTCCAGCTGAAAGCGCTGGTTCTCGGTGGTGGCCTCCAGGGTTTCGATCTGCCGGCGGTTTCCGCCGAACACGTCCGGATTGTAGGAAACCACCGCCTGCGGCGTGGACAGGCTGTAGAGGAACTGGTTCTGGTTGTTGAGGGGCGATTGCAGGTCGAGCCCCGGCGCCAGGGCGCCCTGGATCTGCGGGGTCGCGGTCAGGCTCGGGTAGAGCGTGCCCTTCTGGGCGAGCACGTTCTGCTGCGCCACCCGCAGCGAGGCCTGGGCGGCCTCAAGGTTCGGATTGTTGGCCAACGCCTGCTCGACGAGGCGGTTCAGCGCCTTCGAGTGGAACAGGGTCCACCATTGGCCGGGAATGTCGGCGCCGGAGACGAGGCTCTGATCGGCCGAGCCGCCCTGCCGGGTGCGGATCTTGTCGGCCGCCGAGGGGTTCTGCAGCGGCTCCCGGGTGTAGCGGCCGACCGGCGGATCCTCGGGCGGCACGTAGTTAGGGCCGACCGCGCAGGCCGACAGGGACAGCGAGGCCGCCAGCACAGCGGCTGCCCGTCCGCACCGGTTCGGCGCAAAGCTCACCATACCGCCCTCGAAAACCTGACCCTGGTAGAGCGGGTCGGCGCGCAACCAAGTCAATCCAGCTGTCCCGCGGTTGTGCGCGCGGAGCGGGCGTTGTGGCGGCCCTGCAACGCGCCGGAAGCGTCCCATGAACCGGATCACGCGGCGGCCCGATGCTCGGTGCGCGCCCGTGCGTCCGGGTTCGGCTGGCGCCGGGAGAACAGGGAGATCAGCACCGGGACAACCACCAGGATCAGGTTCGGCGCCAGGATGATGCCGCCGACCACCACGAGAGCCAGCGGCTTCTGCACCTGCGAGCCGATCCCGGTGGAGACGGCGGCCGGCAGAAGGCCGACGCAGGCGGCGACGCAGGTCATCATCACCGGGCGCATCCGCACCACGGCGGCCTGCCAAACCGCCTCCTGGCGCCGCCAGCCCTCCTCGAGGAGCTGGTTGTAGTAGGCGAGCAGGATCACGCCCTCCATGGTCGAGATGCCGAACAGCGCGATGAAGCCGATCGCCGCCGAGATCGAGAAGGGCGTGCCGGTCAGCGCCAGGGCGAAGATGCCGCCGATCATCGCCATCGGGATCACCGACAGGGTCAGCAGCATGTCGGCCACCGAGGAGAAGTTGATGAACAGGAGCAGCGCGATCAGCAGCAGCGTGAGCGGCACGACGAGGCTGAGCCGGGCCGCCGCCTCCTTCAGGTTGGTGAACTGCCCGACCCATTCGAGCCGGTAGCCGGGGGGCAGGTCCACCGCCTCGGCAACCTTCCGCTGCGCCTCGATGACGGCGCTGCCGAGGTCGCGGCCGCGCACCGAGAACTTTACTGGAATGTAGCGCTCCTGGTCCTCGCGGTAGATGAACGAGGCGCCGGAGACGAGGTCGACGTCGGCGATCTCGGAGAGCGGCACCTGGATCACGCCGCCATTCGGATTCTGGGCGCCGACCGCGATGTTGCGGATGCCCGCCAGCGACGAGCGGTACTCCTTGGCGAGCCGCACCCGCATGGGGAAGTGGCGATCCGAGCCGTACTCGTAGAGGTCGCCCGCGGTCTGGCCGCCGATCGCAGCCTGGATCGTGGTGTTCACGTCGCCGATCGACAGGCCGTAGCGCGCGGCCTTGTGGCGGTCGACGTCGATCCGCACCGTCGGCTGGCCCAGCGACTCGAACACCGAGAGGTCGGTGATGCCCTGGACCGAGCCCAAGGCCGCCTTCACGGCGTTGGCGGTCTTGGTGAGCTGGGCGAGGTCGTTGCCGTAGATCTTGACCGAGTTCTCGCCCTTCACGCCGGAGGCGGCCTCCTGGACGTTGTCCTCGATATACTGAGAGAAGTTGAACTCGATGCCGGGGAACTCTGATGCGAGCTGCTTGCTCAGGTTCTGGATCAGCGTGTCCTTGTCGAGCCCCTTCCGCCACTGGTCGATGGGCTTGAGCGGCGCCAGGATCTCGACGTTGAAGAAGCCGGTGGCGTCGGTGCCGTCGTTCGGCCGGCCCTGGTGCGACAGGACGGTGGTGACCTCCGGGACCTCCTGGAAGATCTTGCGCATGCGCTGGACGTAGGCGTTGCCGGCCTCCAGCGAGATCGAGGACGGCATCGTGCCGCGCACGTAGAGGTTGCCTTCCTCGAGCCGCGGCAGGAACTCGAGGCCGAGGTTGCGCGCCACGAGTCCCGAGACGAGCAGGATCGCCAGCATCACGGCGAGCGACAGGATCCGGTTGCGCAGGCCGAAAGCCAGGATGCGCTCGTGGCCGATGCGCAGGAGCCGGACGATCAGGGTGTCGCGCTCCTCCAATTTCTTCGGCAGGATCAGCGCGGAGAGGGCGGGCGAGACCGTGAAGGTCGCGAGCAGGCCGCCGAGCAGCGCGTACGCGTAGGTCTTGGCCATCGGGCCGAAGATGTGGCCCTCGACGCCGGTCATCGTGAACAGCGGCAGGAAGCCGACGATGATGATCGTTGCCGAGAAGAAGATCGCGCGGTTCACCTCGTGGCCGGCGATCGCGATGGTGCCGAGCCGGCCCGTCAGCCCGGCGGGCGGCGCCTCGCCCTTCACGTGGTCGGGCTCGGCGATGTGGCGGAACACGTTCTCGACCATGATCACGGTGGCGTCGACGATCAGGCCGAAATCGATGGCGCCCAGCGACAGGAGGTTCGCCGAATCGCCGCGCACCACCAGGATCAGGATCGCGAAGCCGAGCGCGAACGGGATCGTCGCCGCCACGATGATCGCGCTGGTGAGCGAGCCGAGGAACAGCCACTGCACCACGAAGACCAGAACCACGCCGAAGACGAGGTTGTGCATCACCGTGTGCGTCGTGGTGTGGATCAGGCCCGACCGGTCGTAGATCCGCTCGATCTTCACGTCCGGCGGCAGGACCGTGGAGCTGTTGATCTTGTCGATCTCGGCCTCGACCCGCTCCAGGGTCGGCAGGCTCTTGCCGCCGCGGGACATCAGCACGATGCCCTCCACGATGTCGGGCTGATCGTCGTGACCGACGATGCCGAGCCGCGGCGCGTTCGACACGCGCACCTCCGCCACGTCCCGCACCAGCACCGGGGTGCCGTTGACGAGGCTGATCATCGTGTCCTTGATGTCGTCCATGTCGCGGATCAGGCCGATGCCGCGCACCACTGCCGATTGCTGGCCGACGTTGAGGGTCTGGCCGCCGACGTTGATCGAGGCGTTGTTCAGCGCCGTGGTCAGCTGGACCAGGGTCAGGCCCTGGGCCTGGAGACGGTTCAGGTCGACCGCAACCTCGTACTCCTTGGCCTTTCCGCCGAAGGCCGTGACGTCGACGACGCCGGGGATCGCCTTGAACCGGCGCTGCAGCACCCAGTCCTGCAGGGTCTTCATGTCCATGGGCGAGTAGCCCGCCGGACCGACGAGCTTGTAGCGCATGATCTCGCCCACCGGGCTCGTCGGCGAGATCTGCGGCGTGGCGCCGTTGGGCAGGGTCGGCGCCTGCGACAGGCGGTTGAGCACCCGCTGCAGCGCTTCCTCGTACGTGTACTCGTAGTTGAACTGGACCTTCACGTCGGACAGGCCGAACAGGGAGATCGTCCGGACCACCTGGGCGTTCGGGATGCCGGCGAGCGCCACCTCCAGGGGGATGGTGATGTAGCGCTCGATCTCGTCGGCGGACTGACCCGGGTTCTGGGTGATCACGTCGACGAGGGGCGGGACCGGATCGGGATAGGCCTCGATGTTGAGCTGCGTGTAGGCGCCGTAGCCGATGCCGAGCATCACGACGAACAGCAGCACTACCAGCACGCGCTGGCGCAGGGAGAAGGCGATCAGGGCGTTCATCGGACCGGATCCCCGCTCAGGATGCCTTGTCGCCCGTGGCCGCCCGGTCGATGAACAGGGCGCCCCGGGTGACGACCTGCTCGCCCGCGCGCAGGCCCTGGACGACCTGGGCGTTGTCGCCGTTGATCAGACCGAGCTTGATGTCGCGGGCCTCCACGGCTCCGTCCGGCCGGGCCACCCAGACATGGGTGCGGTCGCCCTCGTACACGATCGCCGCCACCGGCACGCTCGGGCTCGGCTCGCCCTTGCCGGTGATGATCGTGTAGGTGGCGAACATTTCCGGGCGCAGAACCCGGTCCGGGTTGTCGACCTCGCTGCGCACCGCGAGCCGCCGCGTGGCCGGATCGAGGCTGGAGGCCATATAGTTCACCCGGGCCTTGAACACCCGCGCGCCGAAGCCCGCCACCTTCGCCTCGACCTCCTGGCCGATGCGGATCTTGGGGATCTCGCTCTCGCGGACGTTGGCGACGAGCCAGACCGTCGAGAGGTCGCCGATCACGAAGACCGGGTCGCTCGAGGCCGAGAGGTACTGCCCCGTCCCGACCTTGCGCTGCACGATGGTGCCGGCGATCGGCGCCCGGATCTGCGTCTCCGAACTCAGGGTGCCCTTCTTTTCGTAGGCGGCGATCTCGGCGTCGGTCTTGCCCAGCAGACGCAGGCGGTTCTTCACCGCGTCGAGGGCGGCCTCTGCGGTCTTCAGGTCACTCTGGGCGGCGATCACGTCGTTCTGCGCCGACTGGTAGTCCTTGAGCGCCGTGGCATGGGCCTGGAACAGTTCCTGCTGGCGCTGCGCGATGGTCTGGTCGAGCTTCAGCAGGGCCTGCTGCTTCTGGAGATTGTTCAGGGCCGCCTGATAATCGTTCTGCGCCTGGACCATGTCGGTGGCCTCGAGCGTCAGCAGCACGTCGCCGGCCTTTACGTCGTCGCCGGCCCGGACCAGCACCTTCGTCACCCGGCCCGCATAGGGCGAGACCACCGGCACGTTGTCGTCCTCGTTGAGGGCGATCCGTCCCTCGGCGGACCCCTCGGGTCGGAACACCAAATTGGCGACCGGCAGGATCTCGAAGGCGGCGCGCTGCTCCTTGGAGGGCCGGAACACGCGCTCGACCGGGCCGGCCTTCTCCGCGTCGATGCCCGGGTCGGGATTGCCTGCCGCGAACAGCCCGGTCAGCGCGCCGACGAGGTTCGAGGCCGTCTCGCGAACCCGGTCGGGGAACGCGAAGGCGAGACCCGCTGCGGCCGCGAGGATGACGGCGACGACCAGGAACCCAGGCCACCGGCGCTTGCGCGCGGGCACGGTGACGGCCTCGTCCTGGTCCAGCGGATTTCGGGCGTCCATGCGGATGATCTTCTAGGTCCGGGCCAAGAGACCGGGCGGATTGACGAGGGTACGATTCGTGCCGGGACGACGCCTACATCAATGCGAGCGCTGGTGCTTTTCTATGGCGTGCCGCGTGGAAGAGCCCGCGCGGCACGCCGTGCGTAGAGCAAAGCTTGTCAGACAGGCAATCAATCCGGCGCCCCAGTCGCGAAACCGTGTGACCCCGTCTTCCTTTGACGGGATTTGTTACAATATGACAACGCTCCTGGGCTCAGACCCGGCCGACCCCGCCTCAGTCATCGAAGAAGCCGTCATGTCCGACACGAGCAACGCTCCCGCCCCAGCCGCCGGCAAGATCCCGGTCACCGTGCTCACCGGCTACCTCGGCGCTGGCAAGACCACGCTCCTCAACCGGATCCTCACCGAGAATCACGGCAAGCGCTACGCCGTGATCGTCAACGAGTTCGGCGAGATCGGCATCGACAACGACCTCGTCGTCGGCGCCGATGAGGAAGTGTTCGAGATGAACAACGGCTGCGTCTGCTGCACCGTGCGCGGCGACCTGATCCGCATCATGGACGGTCTGGTGAAGCGCCGGGGCAAGTTCGACGCGATCATCGTCGAGACGACCGGCCTCGCCGACCCGGCCCCCGTCGCGCAGACCTTCTTCGTCGACCAGGACGTGGGCGAGGCCGCTCGGCTCGATGCCGTCGTGACGGTGGCCGACGCCAAGTGGTTGTCCGATCGTCTGAAGGATGCCCCCGAGGCCCGCAACCAGATCGCCTTCGCGGACGTGATCCTGCTCAACAAGAGCGACCTCGTCGCGCCGGCCGATCTCGACCGCGTCGAGGCCGAGATCCGCACCATCAACCCGCTCGCCAAGCTGCACCGCACGCAGAACTGCGCGGTCCCCCTCGATGCCGTGCTGGAGCGCAACGCCTTCGACCTCGACCGGATTCTCGACGTGGAGCCCGACTTCTTGGAGGAGGGGCACCACCACCATCACGATTCCGACATCAAGTCGATCTCGGCGAAGATCGATGGCGAAGTCGATCCGGAAAAGTTCATGCCCTGGATCTCCAACCTCACCCAAGTCCAGGGGCCGGACATCCTGCGCTGCAAGGGGATCGTGGCCTTCCCGAACGAGCCGAAGCGCTTCGTCTTCCAGGGCGTGCACATGATCCTCGACGGCGACGTCCAGGGCGACTGGCGGGCGGACGAGCCGCGGGTCTCGCGGGTGGTGTTCATCGGTCGCAACCTCGATCCGGTGGCGATCAGGGAGGAATTCGAGGCCTGCCGGGCCTGACCGCCCGGGCCGGCGCCGCGGCCGAAACACCGCGCCCGCCGCCGCGAAGGCGATTCTCAACCATTGGATGGCATCACGGGGCGTGCGGGCCAGCGTAACCGGCCCGTGGAGCCCGCGTATCCATGGCCCATACCGCTGCGCCCGCAGCCCCGGCCCCGTCCGGGTTCGCGGGCGGATTGCCGCTCATCAGAGCCGTCGAGGGGCTGGCCAAAGCGCTGTTCGCGGCGTTCATCTTCTTCGCCTGCTTCGCCTTCTCCGAGACCTCCCCCTACGACGCGGTGGCGATCCCCACGATCCTGCTCTGGCTCTGCCTCGGCGTGCGGCTGCACCGGGGGGCGCTACCGCTCGTCGTTCTTCTCCTGCTCTACCTCACGGCGATCGTCACGGCCCTGCTGCCCTACCTGAACGAGGAGTTCCCGGTCACCTGGACGGTGCAGCTGCTTTACCTCTCGCTCACCTGCATCTTCTTCGCGATGTTCTTCGCGGACGACACGCAGGCCCGGATGGAGCTGGCGCTCAAGGCCTACACGGCGAGCTGCGTGTTCTCGGCGGCGCTGGGCATCGTCGGCTACCTGCAATGGCTGGGGATCGAGGACCTGTTCTACAAGTACGACCGGGCATCGGGCACCTTCCAGGACCCGAACGTGTTCGGCTCGTTCCTGACGCTCGGCGCCCTCTACCTGATGCACGGCCTGCTCACCGGTTCGGCCAGGCGGCCGCTGGTGTCCCTTGTCGGCCTGCTGATCATCGTGGCCGGCATCTTCCTGTCGTTCTCGCGCGGCTCGTGGGGCGGGAGCGTCGTCGCGGTGCTGTTGATGGTCGGATCCGTCTATGCCGGCAGCGCGTCGCCGCGCCTGCGCCGCCGCATCGTGCTCCTGACCCTCGCGACGGTCGTCCTGGGCACCGTCGCGGTGATCGGGCTGCTCTCGGTCGATCACGTGCACAAGATGTTCGAGACCCGAGCGGCCCTGACCCAGGATTACGATCAGGGCGAGACCGGCCGGTTCGGCAACCAGATCCGCGGCTTCGCCATGCTGCTGGAGCGGCCGTTCGGAATGGGGCCGATGCACTGGCGCCTGACCTTCGGGCTCGAGCCGCACAATTCCTATATCGGCTCCTTCGCCAACGGCGGCTGGCTCGGGGGCGCGGTGTTCATCGGCCTCGTCGTGACCACCGGACTCGTCGGGTTCCGGCTCCTGGCGCGGCCGTCGCCGGTCCGGGCGCACGCCCAGATCGTCTGGCCGGCGCTGCTGATGTTCTTCCTGCAGGCCTTTCAGATCGATATCGAGAAGTGGCGCCATGTCTACATGATGCTGGGCATGGTCTGGGCGCTCGAGGCCGCGCGGCTGCGCGCGGGCACGCCGCAGGCGGGCGCGCTTGAAACGGGGCGCTAGGCGCGGCATCGCTCGGCTCCGGCCGATCCGCCGGTCCGCGCCGGGAGTCCGTCCGTGAACACACAGCTGGACCCTGAAGGCGAGCGGCTCGCGGCCCTCGAGGCCCTCGCGATCGTCGGCACGCCGTCAGAGCCGCATTTCGAGGCCGTCTGCCGAACCGCCCGCCGCCTGTTCGGTGTGCGCAGCGCGTTCGTGGCCTTCCTCGGGGACACGGAGCAGTGGCTGAAGACACCCTGCGCGGACGTCCCGACCACGGTACGGCGGGACCAGAGCTTCTGCCAGCACACGATCCGCGGCGACGCGCTGCTCGTCGTGCCGGATGCCCGGCTCGATCCGCGCTTTCGCGACCTGCCCGTCGCCGCCGCCCCGGGCGGGATCCGGTTCTACGCGGGCATCCCGCTGAGCCTCCAACCCGGCCTGCGTATCGGCACCTTCTGTCTCGCCGACCCGGAGCCCCGGGAAGGCCTTTCGCCCGCGGAAGCGGCCGCCTTCCACGACCTCGCCGAGATCGTCGTGGCGCATCTGAGGCTGACGGAGGCCAATGTCAGGCGCGACCGCGAGATCGCGCAGGCCGCGATCCGTGAGGCGGTGATCCGCGAGCAGCATCGCGAGATCAACGCGCGGGCGCGCGCCCAGGAGGCGGCCAACCATCAGCTCCAGATGGCCGAGCAGCTCGCCAGCGTCGGAAACTGGCGCGTCGAGCTCGCGGACGGCCAGCCCCTCTGGTCGGCCAGCCTCTACGCCATCGCCGGCCGGGACCCCGCGATGCCGGCACCGCGCCTCGACGCCTTCTCGCAGATCTACCATCCCGACGACCGCGCGCGGCTCGAGGCGATCGTCACCGACGCCATCGCCCGCAGGGCGCCGTTCGATTTCGAGGCGCGGCTGCTCCGGCCCGACGGCGAGCTGCGCGACGTGGTCGTCCGCGGCATGTGCCGGGGGGAGGGCCAGAGCGCCGGCCTCGTCGGTGTGCTCATCGACGTGACCGAGCGCCGGCGGGCCGAGGACGAGGTCCGCCGCAGCGAGTTGCGCTATCGCGGCCTCGCCGAGGCGCTGCCGCTCCTGGTCTGGACCATGCGGGTCGGGGACGGGCGGGCGACCTACGCTAACGCGCAGTTCCAGTCCTATTACGGCCCGATCGGACCGGAGCGCGCGGAGCGCGTCGGGCGGAACCATCCGGAGGATGCCGCCGCCATGGAGGTGGCCTGGACCCGGGCCGTCGAGAGCGGGACAGCCTTCAGCGGCCAGTGGCGGATCCGGCGTCACGATGGCGTCTACCGGTGGCACACGCTCTCGCTGATCCCGATCCGCCTCGATCCGGCGAACGGCGCGGTGGCGGAGTGGCTCGGGACGGCGCTCGATGTCGACGACATCATCACGGCCCGCCTCGCCGTCGAGGAGGCCCGAGGCCTTCTGGGAATTGCCCTGGATGCCGCGGAGGCCGGCGCCTGGGACTGGGACATGCGCACCGGGCTCGCTACCCTGAGCCCGGAGAGCGCCCGGATGCATGGGCTGCCGGAGACCGGCGAGCCGCATACGATGACGGCCTCCGCGTGGACGAGCCTGATCCATCCCGACGATGTCACCGATGTCTGGAACGAGATCCGCCGCGCGGTCGAATCCGGCACGCCCTACGCGGCGGAGTTCCGGGTCGGGAACCGCTGGCTCTACGCGCGCGGGCGCACGCTCTGCGGCGCAGGCGGGCATCCGCAGCGGATGGTCGGCCTCCACCTCGACATCACCGAGCGCAAGGCGGTCGAGGCCGCCCTGCGCACCGCCACGCGGGACGCCGAGGCGGCCCGCACCGAGGCGGAGCGCGCAAGCGCGGCCAAGAGCGAGTTCCTGGCCGCCATGAGCCACGAGATCCGCACGCCGCTCAACGGCATTCTTGGCTACGCCGACCTGCTCCTCGATGGTTCCACGATCCAGAACGAGGACCGCCGCCGCTTGGAGCTGATCCAGAGTTCCGGCGCGGCGCTGCTCACCGTCGTCAACGACATCCTCGACTTCTCGAAGATCGAGGCGGGCGAACTGACCCTCGACCCGGTGCCCTTCCCGCTGATCTCGATCGTCGACGGCACGGTGTCGATCGTGCGCGGCAGCGCGCTCCGCAGCAGCCTCGCCATCGAGGCCCGGATCGATCCGGCCCTGCCGGCCTTCGTGGTCGGCGATCCGGGACGCCTGCGGCAGGTACTGCTCAACCTCTTGAACAACGCCGTGAAGTTCACCCCGGAGGGCTCCGTCACGGTGATCGTGGAGCGGGAGGGCGCGGGCCGCGCCCCGGACGGCCGCCCGGGCGACGCGGTGCGATTCGCCGTGACCGATACCGGGATCGGCATCGCGCCCGCGCAGCAGGACCGGCTGTTCAAGCGTTTCAGCCAGGTCGACGGGTCGATCAGCCGACGCTTCGGCGGGACGGGCCTGGGCCTGGCGATCTCCCGGCATCTCGTGACGCTCATGGGCGGCGAGATCGGCGTCGAGAGCCGCGAGGGGGAGGGTTCGACCTTCTGGTTCCGTCTGGTCCTGCCCCGCGGTGAACAGGGGATCGAGCCGGGCGCGGGTTCGACGCTGCTGCGGCCGCTGCCCGCGACCGTCCCGGCCTCCGGGGCCGGTCCGGGCGTGCCGCTGCGGCTGCTCCTCGTCGAGGATGTGCCGCTCAATCAGGAACTCGCCTGCGCGGTGCTGGAGTCGCAGGGCTACACGGTGGACGTGGCCGGGGACGGGGCCGAGGCGATCACGGCGGTCGGGTCGTCCGTGGCGTCGGGCCAGGGCTACAATCTCGTGCTGATGGACGTTCAGATGCCCCGCGTCGACGGGCTCACGGCCACCCGCCGGATCCGCGCGCTGGCGCCTCCGGCCTGCGACATCCCGATCGTGGCCATGACCGCCAACATCCTGCCCGAACAGATCGACGAGCTGCGCGCGGCCGGGATGGACGACTATGTCGGCAAGCCGTTCCGCCGGGCCGATCTGTTCGCCACGATCAGCCGCTGGACGACCCCCGGGGCGCGCCGAGCGTCGGGGACCGACGAGCCGCGTCGCGTGCCCGAGGTGGATTCCACCGTCCTCGACGCCGCGGTGCTGTCCGAGATGGAGGCGAGCTTCGGCTCGGACCGGGTGGGGGCGCTGCTCGATCTGCTGGCCAACGAGCTGTCCGAGCGGTTCCGGCCGAGCGAGACCGACCGCCTCCAGATCGCCCACGACGCGCACGCTCTGGTGGCGGCCGCCGGGCTGCTCGGCTTCGTCGGCCTGTCGAGCCTCTGCCGCGAGGTCGAGGCCGCCGCCCATGCGGGCGCCGATCTGATGCCGCTGATCCGGCGCCTGGAGATCCAGCGGGCGACGGCGCTCCGGGCCATCCGGCAGCTGCGCGCAGCCTGAACCGATGCGACGCCCCGAGGGGCGCCGCATCGCGCTCGGTGGAATCCTACGCGTCGTCCCCGTCGGGCAGCGGGTCGGCGGTCCAGGTCGTCGCGAAGGCGGCGAGTTCCCGCGCGTCGGCGAAGGCCGCCACGGTGACCTCGCGCTCGGCCGGCGCCGCACCGGGGTAGGGCGCGAGCAGGATCCGCACCCGGGCCAGCCGGCCGCTGGGCGCCCGGTCGGCGATCCAGGCCTCCGCCTCCGGCGTGAAGCGCTCCGGGCCGTCGAGAGCGCGGGCATCGCTGCGCAGCACGACCACGTAGGTGCCGAGGCTGCGATCGGCCTCCTGAACCGCCTTGACGATGTCGATCACGGGTTTTCCGCGAAATCGTTGATCTGGACCTGGGCCTGCGCCGCGGTGAAGTTCGGGATGTCGGCGAAGATCTCTTCGCCGTGGGCGGCCGCGGCCTTCTTGAACGCGTCGACCGATTCGAAGGTCAGCAGCGCCATCACCTGGAACGGCGCCGGGCCGCCGTCCGGCGTGCCGGCGCCCTTGACGACCTTCGCGTCGTGGAGGCCGAGGGACGACCAGCGCTCGCGCACCAGCGGCATGTGGTGTCCGAGATAGTAGCCCATGTCGAAGCTCGGGCCGGCCGGATACATCACGCTTACCAGGATCATGGGGGTTCCTTCCCGTGTCGCGCCCGGTCCGCCCGGGCGCCGTTTCGGTTCGTATCGCGACGGTCAGTGCAGCTTGACCCGCGGCTCGGTGCGACGGGTGAGGGCGCGCGCCAGGGTATCGAGGACCGTCTTGGCGGTCCCGTGGAGCGCCCGCTCGTGCATCTTGTAGAGCGAGCGGTACATCATCCGGGCGAACAGGCCGGCGATCAGCATGTTCTTGCCGCGCACGAAGCCCATCAGGCTGCCCACGGTCGAGTACTCGCCGAGGGAGACCAGCGAGCCGAAATCCTTGTACTTGAACGGCTTCAGGGGCTTGCCGTCGATCTTGGCCTGAATCTGGCCGATGAGGTGGCTCGCCTGCTGGTGCGCCGCCTGGGCGCGGGGCGGCACCGGCGTGTCGGAGCCGGCCTCCACCAGGTAGGCGCAGTCGCCGACGGCGAAGATGTCGGGGTCGCGGGTCGTCTGGAGCGTCGGGGTCACCACGAGCTGGTTGGTCCGCGTCGTCTCCAGGCCGCCGATGCCCTGGAGGAACGGGGGGGCCTTAACGCCCGCCGCCCAGACCACCAGCTCCGACGGAATGAAGGTCCCGTCGGCGAGCTGCACGCCGTCGGCCCGCACCTCCGTCACCCGCGCCTTCACCCGGACGTCGACGCCGATCTTGTGCAGCAGCTGCATCACCTCGGCCGAGAGGCGCTGCGGCACCGCCGGCAGGATCCGGTCGGCGGCCTCGACCAGGGTGATGCGGATGTCCTTGCCCGGGTCGATCCTGTCGAGGCCGGTGGAGACCACGTGGCGCAGGGTCCGGTGCAGCTCGGCGGCGAGTTCGGTCCCGGTGGCGCCCGCGCCGATCACCGTGACGTGGAGCTGGCCGGGGCGGACCGGGCCGGCCTGCGTGTGCGCCCGCAGCGACGCGTTCACGAGGCGCTGGTGGAAGCGCACCGCCTGGTCCTGGGTGTCGAGGGCGATGGCGTGCTCGGCCACGCCCGGGGTGCCGAAATCGTTGGTGGTGGAGCCCACGGCCATCACCAGAGTGTCGTACGGGACGGAGCGCTCCGGCGTCACCTCCCGCCCTTCCGAGTCGTGGCTCGCCGCGAGCTGGATGGTGCGCGCCTGCCGGTCGAGCCCGGTCATGCGCCCGATCCGGTAGCGGAAGCCGTGCATGTGGGCGTGGTGCAGGTAGTCGACCGCGTGGTGGCCGACATCGAGGCTGCCGGCCGCCACCTCGTGGAGCAGCGGCTTCCAGATATGCGTCCGAGCCCGGTCCACGAGGGTGATGTGCGCGCGCTTGCCGCGCCCGAGCTTGTCGCCGAGCTTCGTCACCAGCTGGAGCCCCGCGGCGCCGCCGCCGACCACGACGACGCGATGCAGGCCGGACTCGTTCTCGACGGATGCCATCGACACTCTTTCTTCCCCCGGACCGGGATTCAACGCCGGCCTGCTTACACCCCTTGGGTTGCCGATTTCCACATCCGCCTCATGCGGCCCGCGTCACGAACGCGCGTTCGCCCCCATCACGCCGACGGGGCGCCCGGCTGGCGCAACGGGTGAGCCTCCGCGACAGCGGGGAGCGCGAGGCAGGCCTCGGCGATCCGCGCCACCGTCGGGTAGGCCGCCGTCTCGATGCCGAAGATTCCGGTCCCGACCCACAGGCTGACCAGGCAGAGGTCGGCATGGCTCACCGAATCACCCTGGCAGAAACGGCCGGTCCCGGCCTCGGTGCCGAGCCGCGTCTCCAGGGTCCGCAGGCCGGTCTCGAAGGCGTTGCGCAGGAAATCCAGCATTCGCTCCCGGGGCAGGCCGTAATGCTCCATCAGGAACGTGCGCACCCGGGGCACGTAGAGCGGATGGGTGTCGCAGGCGACGACCTGCGCCAGGGAGCGGGCCCGCGCCCGCGCCCGGGGTTCCTCGGGCAGGAGCCGTACGCCGTCCCGCGTCTCCTCCAGGTAGTCGAGGATCGCCAGCGACTGGGTGAGGGGCGGGCCGTCGCCGTCGAACAGCGCCGGCACCGCGCCCTGGGGGTTGATCGACCGGAATTCCGCCTTGTGCTGGTCGCCCGCGTCGAGGTCGATGAAGGTCTCCTCGTAGGCGATGCCCTTCATCTTCAGGGCGATCCGCACCCGGAAGGCGGCGGCCGACCGCCAGTTGCCGTACATGTGCATGTCTGTGGGGTCTCCGACCGGGCCTGGGGAGCACAGCCGACTTTGCGCCGGGCCGCAAGGGGCGGACCGGGACGGACGGGGGCGACAACGGGATCGGGCCGGCCCATATCGGGCGCCTGTGTCCGGAGATTTCCCAAGATGGCCGATCAGTCCGAGGCTCGCCGCTTCATCCCCCTGAACATCGCGGTGCTCACCGTCTCCGATACGCGCCGGCCGGAGGACGACCGCTCCGGCGATACGCTGAGTCAGCGCCTCGCTGAGGCGGGCCACCGGCTGGCCGACCGGGCCATCGTGCCGGACGAGATCCCGGCGATCCGGAGCCGGGTCGAGGCCTGGCTGCGCGACCCGGGGGTCGACGTGGTGATCACCACCGGAGGCACCGGCTTCACCGGCCGCGACGTGACACCGGAAGCCCTGGAGCCGTTGTTCGAAAAGCGGATGGACGGCTTCTCGGCGGTGTTCCACCGGATCTCCTACGACAAGATCGGCACCTCGACCCTGCAGTCCCGCGCCACCGCGGGAGTCGCGCGGGCGACCTACGTCTTCGTCCTGCCGGGCTCACCGGGCGCCTGCCGGGATGCCTGGGACGGGATCCTGGCCCAGCAGCTCGACTACCGGCACCGCCCCTGCAACTTCGTGGAGATCATGCCGCGGCTCGACGAGCACCTGCGGCGCGGGTCGAGCATCGCGGTTTGAGAGGCACCGGATGGCGCCTAGAGCCGTTCCCACCTATGTTGCGACGGCCAAGTCGTCTTCGTATCCGGCTGCGGTGAGGCAGTTGCGGCACTCGTCTGGGGTGAAGCGTGTGAAGGTTTCGCGGATGGCGACCCAGAGGTCGGGCACGGTGCGAGCGGTTGCGCTGCGCAGCAGGTGCTTCAGCTTGGCGAAGATCTGCTCGATGGGATTGAACTCGGGACTGTAGGCCGGCAGGTACAAGACCCGCGCGCCCACTGCCGCGATGGCCTCGCGCACGCCGGCGACCTTGTGGGCTTGCAGGTTGTCGAGGATCACGGTGTCGCCGGCTCGCAGAACTGGGACGAGGCGGTCGGCGACGTAGGTGCGGAAGCGCGCGCCGTTGGTGGCGTCGTCGATGAGGCTGAGTGCGCACAGGCCGATTGTGCGCAGGGCGGCGGTGACGGTGGTGGTCTTGTAGTGGCCCTGCGGCACGAGGAGCCGGCATCGGGACCCGCGCGGGGCGCGACCGTAGCGGCGGGCCATGTTGGTGGCGGCTGCGGTCTCGTCGAGGAAGACGAGGGTGTCAGGATCGAGGTCGGGCATGGCCTCGAACCAGGCTTGGCGGGCCGCCTTCACGTCCGGCCGTTCCTGCTCAGCCGCGTAGACAGCCCCTTTTTACGGGTGATGTCGTGCCGGGCGAAGAACCGCGACAGCCCGCTCGTGCTGGTCTGCACACCCTGGGCGGCCAGGGCGTCACGCAACTCGCGCAGGAAGAACTCGGGCCGGGCTTCGTAGGTGGAGAGGATCTGATCGGCCTGCGCCTCAAGGGCCGGGAGACGGTTGTCGCCCCGCGTCGGCTTGGGCGCGACGTGGCCGTCCTGCGCGAACCGCGCCGACCACCGGCTGGCACTCGACACGCTCACACCGAACCGGGCTGCCGCCCGATGGAAAGAGGCGCCCTCGGCCACGGCCGCCACGACGCGCTCGCGCAGATCGACAGACAACGGTGAAGGCATCGCTGGCTCCTTCACCACTCAACGCCGCAATCGCTAACCCGTCGCAACGCCCGCGGGAACGGCTCTAGGCGGCATTCCCCTCCTTGCGGCGCAGCACCGAGTGCTTGCGGCCGTAGAAGAAGTAGACGACGAGCCCCATCGCCATCCAGATCACCAGGCGCAGCCACGTGTCGAGGGGCAGGCCGATCATCAGGAGCAGGCAGAACAGGATCCCGAGGATCGGCACGATCGGCACGGCGGGCGCCCGGAACGGTCGCTTCATGTGGCGGTCCGTGCGGCGCAGGTAGATCACCGAGCCGCAGACCAGGATGAAGGCGGCGAGCGTCCCGATGCTCACCATCTCGCCCAGGATGTTGATCGGCACCAGGGCCGCCACGCAGGCCACCAGAGCCCCGATGAGCATCTGGCTGCGATAGGGTGTCTGGTAGGTCGGGTGGACGTGGGAGAACATCTTCGGCAGCAGGCCGTCCTGGGCCATGGTGAAGAAGATCCGGCTCTGGCCGTAGAGCAGGACGAGGATCACCGTGGTCAGGCCGGTCAGCGCTCCGAGCTTGATCAGTAGGGCGAACCAGCCGATGCCGATCACGTCGACGCCCTTGGCGATCGGGTCGGGGACGTTGAGGTCCTTGTAGGGAACGAGCCCGGTCAGGACGGCGGCGACCAGAACGTACAGGATCGTGCACACGGCGAGGGAGCCGAGGATGCCGATGGGCATATCCTTCTGGGGCTTGCGCGCTTCCTGGGCGGCCGTCGAGACCGCGTCGAAGCCGATGAAGGCGAAGAACACCACGCCCGCGCCGCGCAGGATGCCGCTGTAGCCGTAATGCCCGAAGGTGCCGTCGTTCGGCGGGATCAGGGGGCTCCAGTGCGCCGTGTCGACATGCCCCCAGCCGAGCGCGATGAAGGCCACCACCACGGTGAGCTTCACCGCGACCATGATGTTGTTGAAGCGGGCCGATTCCTTGGTCCCGCGCACCAGCAGGAGCGTGATCAGCGCCACGACCAGCACGGCCGGCAGGTTGAACAGGGCGGTCCCGCCGCTGTCGATCGGCGTCCCGGGCGCATGCGCGAACTGGGCCGGGATCACGATCCCGACATCCTTCAGGATGCTCGTGACGTAGCCCGACCAGCCCACCGCCACGGTGGCGGCGCCCATGGCGTATTCCAGGATCAGGTCCCAGCCGATCAGCCAGGCGAAGAACTCGCCGAGCGTCGCATAGGTGTAGGTGTAGCTCGACCCGGCGACCGGGATCAGTGCCGCCATCTCGGAGTAGCACAGGCCGACGAAGGCGCAGGCGATGCCGCCGAGCACGAAGGAGAGCATGATCCCCGGCCCGGCATACTGGGCCGCGGCCGTGCCGGTGAGGACGAAGATGCCGGCGCCGATGATCGCGCCGATGCCCATCGCGGTGATCGACAGGGCGCCCAAGGATTTCGAGAGCTGCTGCTCGCCCTCGCCGCTTTCCAGGATGTCGTCGACCGATTTGCGCCCCATCAGGCCCGACGAATCCATTGCACCATCCTTCCAGGGCGGGAGCCGGCCGGCACTCTCCCGCGGATGGAGAGACGGCAAATCTTCTTACCCGAGAGGTTGTAGAGGAGGATCGACGGACAACAACGAGGCGCAGAGCAAGATTCTGTCGATCAGGCCCGTTCGATCCGCGCGATCAGCGGCCTCACCTTGAGACGCGGCGCGAACACGGCCGCGGTCCTCAGCACGTCCCGGCGCACGACGTCCCCGGCCCGGGCCTGCCGGGCGCCCGCCAGAGCCTCCACCCGGTTCCGGACGGTCCCGAGCCAGCCAGCGGCTGGGCGATGCAGGCGGCCGAGCCCGGTCTCCGGACGAGCCGTCCCGACGAAGCGGTCGAGGGTGCGGATCCAGCCCTCGGCCGGAACGTCGCCGGCCTCCAGGCACAGAACCCAGTCCCGCCGGGCCGCGGCGGCGCCGACGGCGTAGGGATTGCCGCTCCCCTGGAGCACCAGCGTCGCGCCGGTGGCCTCCGCGACGGCCGCGACGGCCTCGCTCGCGCGGCCCGACACGATCACCGCGTCGCCCACGAGGCCGCCCGCTACGCCGGACACGAGCACGCTGAGCGTGTCGGCCAGACGATCGATCGCGTCCGGATCGGCTGGGTCGGCCAGATAGGTCACCGCGGAGAGCATGTGCGCGCCCATAGACGATTCTGCGGCGCCGTAAACTGCCTGCGGGCGCGCGGGCAAAGCTGCCGCAGTCCGGAACGGCGGCAAAGCCAAGTTTGCCTGAAAATAAGGCGTTCCGCCAGGTCGTGTTCGCGCTATGTTCTATTCGCAACGGACAGAGGCGAGTCGTCATGGCGGAGTGGTCCGAGGGAGCCCGATCGCAAACCGCGCGCCGCCTCGAACCGAGCGCCGCGCCGCGGGACGCGCGGCGCGGCCGGGGCGCCACGGCCAATCCTTCGGGGCGCTACGAGCCGGCCCGGCGCGAGGTGTTCAGCGACGGGAGCTGGACAGCGGACACGCCGGCCGTCCTGCGCACGCAGGTCCTGCCGGAGCGCGCGGCCCGGATCATCGCCCGCAACACCTCCCCCGACATTCCCTTCGACAGGTCGATCAACCCCTATCGGGGTTGCGAGCACGGCTGCATCTACTGCTATGCGCGCCCGACCCATGCGTGGCTCGGCCTGTCGCCGGGGCTCGATTTCGAGTCGCGGATCTTCGCCAAGCCGGAGGCCGCCCGCCTCCTCGCCCGGGAGATCGCCGCGCCGGGCTACCGGCCGGAGACGATCGCCCTCGGCACCGCCACGGATCCCTATCAGCCGGTCGAGCGCGAGCACCGCATCACCCGTGCGGTGCTGGAGGTGCTGCGGGAGGCCCGCCACCCCGTCAGCATCACCACCAAGTCCGACCTCGTGCTGCGCGACCTCGACATCCTGGCCGAGATGGCGGCCGACAATCTCGTGCTGGCGGCGATCTCGCTTCCGACGCTGGACCCGGTCCTCGCCCGCCGCCTCGACCCGCGGGCGCCCCGGCCGGACAAGCGGCTCGCGGCGATGCGGGCGCTGAGCGCGGCGGGGGTGCCGGTGATGGTCAACGTCTCGCCGATCATCCCGGGCCTGACCGACCACGAGATCGAGGCGATCCTGGCCAGCGCACGGGGGCACGGCGCGAGCCGGATCGGCCACGCGCTTCTGCGGCTTCCAGGGGAGGTCGCCGACCTCGTCGCGGACTGGTTCGCGGAACATTACCCGGAACGCAGCGCGCGGGCCTTTGCCCTCCTGCGGGAGGCCCGGGGCGGCCGTGAGAACGATCCGCGCTTCGGCCACCGCTTCCGCGGCGAGGGGGCCTACGCGGTCATGATCGGCCAGCGCGTACGGCTCGCCGGCAAGCGGCTTGGCTTCGCCTTCGGCAGAGTCACGTTGAACCGCGACGCCTTCCGCAAGCCGGGGGCGCAACTGACGCTGTTCTGACTCTGGGCATGCGGGCTGGCCGGGCAACCCGGCGCCCGGTCTGAGCCAGCCAATGGACAAGCCGCAGGATCGTCGCCAACAACAATTCTGACTGAATAAAGATATCTTGGTTACAGATATCGTGTTGCGACCCAAATATTATCGAATATTTGTAAGAACAATTTTTCCAAAATGATTTCGAAAAAACGAAAAATCAAAGTTGACAGAGGGATCGCTAAGGTTTCAAATCCGCATCATAAGATCGTTTTTCAGCACGAAAGATTGCTGGATCCAATAAATATTCCAACCTATGATTGTTCGATCGAGCATTTATACTGTGTCTCACCTGAGATGGCGTCTCGGCACGCAATGTCGGATGCCGACAGTTGCGCGATCGGTGCCGTGTCACGCACTGCGACGCCGCGGGATGCTACGCGACGGATGCGGCGGGTTCAGCGTGCAGTGATCCTGACGATCGCGGACCGGATCTCGCTTCGTCCGGTGGCCGCCGCGCGCGCAGCGAGGCAGGGGAGGTCCAGGCTGTCCGGAGCCCGATCGCCGATGCCGACACGGCGGACTTCCGGGGCGGATCAGGGCACGCGAATCGACCGCGAGCCGGCACTCAGGATGGGCGCCGACCGTCCGGGTCGACCGGTTTCCCGCCGCGCGTCCGGCCACCGGGCGGCCGACCTCACGACTCGATGCACTGCAGGGAAGAATAAGGCTTGCCATGGTCCGGCTTCCACGTCTGTCGATCGGTACAAGTTTGTGCGCGATCCTCGTTTCGCTCAGTGCAATGCTGCTCGTCTCGGGCGCGCGGACGGCGCTGGACGCCCAGATGCAGGAGAACCGGAGTCGCCATGTGGTCGCCCTGACCGAAGCCAGCCGCCATCTGCTCAAGCTTCTCCTCGCGGCGCGTCTGGAGCGGGCTCGGACCCTGCAGGCCCTCGTCGCGCCGGACCGGATCCCGCCCTCGGACGCGGCCCTGATCGCCGCGCAGCGCGCCGCGAGAGCCGATGAACTCGACAGCTTCCTGGCGCGCATCCGCGACACGGATGCCGAAACGGTGCTGCGGATGGTCGACCCGCTGCGGCGCGCCCATGAGGCCCTGATCGACCTCTCGTCGCCGATCGACCGGGCTCTCTCGCTCCCGATCCCGGAGCGCCCCGCCGCGACTGCGGAAGCCGCCGCGCGGGCGTTCCAGGCCCTCCTTGATGCGCTCGCGGCGGCCGATGGCGCCGTCGACGCCGCCATCCCGCGTCGGGATGCGACACTGGCCCGCGCGCTCGAGATCAAGCGCGCGGCCTGGATCACGCGCGTCGCGATCGGCGGTCACGTGGCGCGGGGCGAGACGGCCCTGGCGCGGGGAATGGGCTGGTCGGAGGCGGAGCGCCTCGCCGAGGCCGAGGAACGCGGCCGGGTCGCGGCGGACTGGGCGATCCTCGTCGACCACGTGGACGACGCGGTGCCGGAGGCGATCCAGACCGCCTTTCGAACGGCCCGTGCCAACAACTTCGAGGGCGAGGTCGCGGCGCGTCGGCAAGCCTTGCGGGCGGCGCTGAGCCAGGGCAAGCCGCCCGGAATCGCGATCGAGGATCTGCGCAACCGCAATACGCGGGAGGTCAACACGATCGCCGATCTGGCCGATGCAGCCCTGAACGCGATGGTCGAGCGCGCGCAAACGCTGGCCGCACAGGCGCGGGCGAGCCTGCGCGATACGAGCCTGTTCCTGGCCGCCTCGCTGCTGCTCGCCGGCCTCGGGACCGTCGTGGTCTTCCGTGGCGTGCTGCGGCCCCTCCGGTCCATGATTCAGGCGATGAGGGTGCTCGCCGCCGGTGACGTCGCGGTGGCGATCCCGGCCCGGCAGCGGCGGGACGAGATCGGCGCGATGGCGGCCGCCGTGCAGGTCTTCAGGGACAACCTCATCCGCACCCGCACCCTCGAGGCTGAAGCGGCCGAGGCCGCGCGCATCGCGGAGGTACAGCGTCGGAGCATGACGCTCACGATGGCGCAGGGCTTCGAGGCGGCGGTGGCCGGCATCGTCGGCGAGGTCTCCGCTGCCGCCGAGTTGCAGACCACGGCCTGGCAGATGACCACGACCGCCCAGCAGACCGCCAGCCAGTCCGATACCGTGGCCGCCGCCGCCGAGGAAGCATCCGCGGGCGTCCGGACCGTGGCGGCCGCGATGGAGGAATTCGGCAACTCCGTTCAGGAGATCGGGCGACAGGTCCAGGGCTCCTCCGAGCTTGCGCGGGCTGCGGTCGGCGAGGCCGACCAGACGGCCGGCTTGGTGGCCGCGCTCAACACGGCGGTCACCCGGGTCGACGCGGTGGTCGCGCTGATTGCCGGCGTCGCCGCTCAGACGAACCTGCTGGCGCTCAATGCGACGATCGAGGCGGCGCGCGCCGGCGAGGCGGGGCGCGGCTTCGCGGTGGTCGCCACGGAGGTGAAGGAACTCGCCGCGCAGACAGGCCGCGCCACCGAGGAGATCGGCCTCCAGATCGGCGAGATCCGGACCGTGACCGGTCAGGCGGTGGAGGCGATCGGCACGATCACCGGCCGGATCGGCGCGATCAGCACCGTGGCCGCCGCGATCGCGGCGGCGGTGGAGCAGCAGGGGGCGGCCACCCAGGAGATCGTCCGCAACGTCACCCAGGCCAATGCGGGGACGCAGGAGGTGACCGGCAACATCGCCGGTGTGGCGCAGGCGGCCGACCAGACGGGGCGCGCGGCCGATCACGTGCTCGCAGCCGCCACCGCGCTCACGCGGCAGTCGGAGCAACTCGCCGTCGAGGTCGATCGCTTCCTGGAAGGCGTCCGGGCCGCGTGATCGATCCGGTCCGGCTCAGTCGAAGCCGCGGGTGAAGCTGAGACGGTGATGCGGGCTGCGGCCGAGCTGTGCGAGGCCGGCGCGGTGAACGGCCGTGCCGTAGCCGACATTGCGCTCCCAGCCGTAGCCAGGATGGCGCCGGGCGAGGCGCCGCATCAGCCCGTCGCGGAACACTTTGGCGACGATCGAGGCGGCGGCGATCTGGGGCACCAACCGGTCGCCGCCGATCACGGCGCGGCCTGGAAGGCCGGGTAGGGCGTCGCGCCCGTCCACCAGCACGGGTGCGGCGAGGCCGAGCCTGGCGACCGCCCGCGCCATGGCGTCGAGGGTCGCGGCGCGGATGTTGATCCGGTCGATCAGCGCCCGGGAGCCCGCCGCCACCGCGACCCGGGCATGGGCCTGGATCAGGGGCGCCAGCCGTTGCCGCACCGCCTGGGGAACGCGCTTGCTGTCGTCGAGGGCGGCGAGCAGGTCGGCCGGGAACGCGGCCGGGTCGAACCAGACCGCGGCCACCACCACCGGGCCGCAGAGCGCGCCGCGCCCGACCTCGTCGCAGCCGATCGCCGTCGGGTAGGTGGCGGCGCGGGCTGGATCGAAGGGTGGCCGGGCGGCCGGACGTTTCGCGAGGGGCGTGGCCAGGGGTTTGGCGAGAGGCTTGGCGAAGGGCATGGCGCCTCCTGCCATCCCGGACGGGCGCCGTCACGCGTCAGGCGGCATCCCGGGCACTCCGCGCGCCGCCATGCGCCTCGATGATGTTGACGAAGAACTGCCGCGCGCTCACCTCCCACCCGCAGCGGAGGGCCTCGGCCCGGCACGCGGCACGGGACAGGCCCAGTGCCGCCAGCGCGGCGGCGCGCAGATCCCGATCGAGGATCCCCACCTCCGTCCCGCCGACGACGTCGTTGGGACCCGGTACCGGGAAGGCCGCCACCGGCAGGCCGCTGGCCAGGGCCTCCAAGAGCACGATGCCGAACGTATCGGTCAGGCTCGGAAACACGAACGCGTCGCAGGCCGCGTAGACCGCCGAGAGGTCCGCGCCGGTGCGGGTGCCCAGGAAGCGCGCCCCGGGCGCCAGGGCCTGGAGCCGCGCCCGGTCCGGCCCATCGCCGACTACGACCTTCGTCCCCGGCAGGTCGAGGCCGAGGAAGGCCGCGACGTTCTTCTCCACCGCCAGCCGCCCGACATAGAGGAAAAGCGGCCGGGGCAGGCCGGCGAGGTCCGCGGGCGGCGGATCCTTGGGTTCGGCGGGGCGGAAGCGCCCGGTATCGACGCCCCGGGTCCAGCGCATCAGCCGGGGGAAGCCCCGGGCCGACAATTCGTCCTGGAGCGAGGCGGTACTGACCATCGTGCCCCGGGCGACACTGTGGAACCGGCGCAGGTAGGCGTAGGACCACGCCTCCGGCACCGGCGCACGGGCGGCTAGGTATTCCGGAAACCGCGTGTGGTAGCTCGTGGTGAAGGGCAGGTCGTGGGTTAGGCAGTGCCGCCGGGCCGCGAGGCCGACCGGCCCTTCCGTGGCGATGTGCACGTGGGTCGGCCGCTCCGCCCGCCAGCGTGCCGCCACCCGCTCGCGGCCCGCGTAAGCGAGGCGGATCTCGGGGTAGCCCGGCAGCGGCAGCGAGCGGAAATCCGCCACCGAGAGCAGCGCCGTCTCGAAGCCGTGGTCCGGGGCGCGGCGGACCATCTGCTCCAGGGAGCGCACGACGCCGTTCACCTGGGGATGCCACGCGTCGCTGGCGATCAGAAGCTTCACGGCGGTGTCCTCAAGCCACGGCGCGCCGGCCCGGCAGAGTCTGGGGCACGGCCTCGGCCGTCCGCGCCCGCAGGAGGCTCGGATAGTGCAGGACCTCGATGCGGCCGTCGTAGTGCTCTACGAGCCCCGTGCAGGATTCCACCCAGTCCCCGGTGTTGAGGTAGCGCAATGCGCCGATGGGCCGGTCCGCCGCGTGGTGGATGTGGCCGCAGATCACGCCGTCGGCACCCTGGCGACGCGCCTCCTCGGCGAGGATCGTCTCGAACCGGCCGATGAAGCTCACCGCGTTCTTCACCCGCAGCTTCGCCCAGGCCGACAGCGACCAGTAGGACAGGCCCAGCCGCCGCCGCACCTTGTTGATCAGGGTGTTGAGGGTCAGCGCCAGGGTGTAGGCGCCGTCCCCGAGATGGGCGAGCCAGGGCGAATGGCGCACCACCATGTCGAACTGGTCCCCGTGGATCACGAGGTAGCGCTTGCCGTCCGCGGCCTCGTGGATCGCGGTCTCGGCCAGCTCGATGCCCCCGAAATTCGTGCCGACGTAGTCCCGCAGGAACTCGTCGTGGTTGCCCGGCAGGTAGACGATCCGCGCGCCCTTGCGGACCTTGCGCAGGAACTTCTGCACGACGTCGTTGTGCTCCTGCGGCCAGTACCAGCCGGAGCGCAACTGCCAGCCGTCCACGATGTCGCCCACGAGGTAGATCGTGTCGGCGTCGTAATCCTTCAGGAACGACAGCAGCAGGCCCGCTTGGCATCCGCGCGTGCCGAGATGCAGGTCGGACAGGAACAGCGTCCGCACGCGAACCGGCATCTCCTCAACCTCGGCCACGGCACCCTCTCCCGGCGGCTGTACGGTGCCGGAAACCTGACCGGGATCACGTCTCAGTTTGATGACGCGGGTTGTGCGCGCGGCGGTCGCGCCGAACCTCCGTCGCCTCAGGGGCTCTCAACCCAGGATCGGCTTCGTTGCGACGCACAAAAAATTTTTTTGCCAAGTTCCGGAAGTTTTTCCGGTTTTCCTTTCCGGCTCCACCGCCTCATAATACCAGGAACCGGCGGCTCGACACGAGTTCGGCCGGACATTGACAGGAAGGCGGCGAGGACGGCCCTGGGGCCGTCGGACGGGACGGCATTTCGGAGGCGACCGGTGCGCGGGGGCGTGCCGCGACGCGAGCGGCGTGAGGCCGCCTGCCGCTCCGCTGCGCCCCCCGACTTACGGCAGAGGAAGGCGTTCGAGGGGGCGCGGCGCAAGCCGGCTCCGGTGCGCCGGACCGACTCCCGAGGACACTTGAACAACCCGGCGCGGGTTCACGCCCGCGCGCAATGAACTTTTCGGAGGAAACATCATGGCCGCAACCCGGCGCCCCGGTCGCAACCACCTTTTCATTCCCGGCCCCACGAACATCCCGGACCGCGTCCTGCGCGCCATGCACGTGCCGTCGGAGGATCACCGGTCGCCGAGCTTCCCCGAGCTCGTGAAGCCGCTCCTGCAGGACTCCAAGATGGTGTTCGGCTCGACCAACGGGACGGTGATCCTGTTCCCGTCCTCGGGGACCGGCATCTGGGAGTCGGCCCTGTCCAACACCCTCTGCCGCGGCGACACGGTGCTGACCTCCCGTTACGGCCAGTTCAGCCATCTCTGGGTCGACATGGCTCAGCGCCTCGGCCTCGACGTCGTCGTCCAGGAGGAGGAGTGGGGCACCGGCGCCGATCCGCAGAAGATCGAGGAGGCCCTGCGCGCCGACAAGGACCATAAGATCAAGGCCGTCATGGTCGTCCACAACGAGACCGCCACGGGCGTCACCAGCGACATCGGCGCGGTGCGCAAGGCGATCGACGCCGCCGGCCACCCGGCGCTGCTGTTCGTGGATGGCATCTCGTCGATCGGCTCGCTGCCGTTCGAGATGGACGCCTGGAAGGTGGATTGCGCCATCGCGGGCTCGCAGAAGGGCTTCATGCTGCCGGCCGGCCTCGGCCTGATCTGCATCAGCCCGAAGGCACTCAAGATCGCCGAGGGCGGCACCGGCCGCAACGACCGGCTCGGCCACGCCTACTTCGCCTGGAAGGACCAGCTGGCCGCCAACGCCACCGGCTATTTCCCCTACACCCCCGTCCTTCCGCTGCTCTACGGCCTGCGCGAGGCTCTGCAGGTCGTGAAGGAGGAGGGGCTGGAGAACGTCTACCACCGCCATCACGTGCTCGCCGAGGCGACCCGCCAGGCGGTGGCGGCCTGGGGCCTCAAGCCCTGTGCCAAGGAGCCGAAGTGGAACTCCGACACGGTCACGGCGATCGTGGTGCCGGAGGGCGCCGACGCCGCCAAGGTGATCACCCACGCCTACGAGCGCTACAACCTCTCGCTGGGCGCCGGCCTGTCGAAAGTCGCCGGCAAGGTGTTCCGCATCGGTCACCTTGGCGATCTGAACGAACTGTCGCTGCTGGGCGCCATCGCGGGCGCCGAGATGGCCATGATCGATTGCGGCATCAAGGTCACGCCGGGCTCGGGCGTCGCGGCCGCTTCCAGCTACCTGCGCGAGAATCCGCTGCATAAGGCGTAATCGGCGCACGCGATCGGGGCGGGACCGGGTTGCCGGACCCGCCCCGACGCGCAAGTAAGAACAAGACTATCGAGGAAACTGCCCGTCGTCCGAGAGGGGTCCTATGACCAAGAAGATCGTATTCCTGGACCGTGAATCCCTCGACGCCAGGGTTCGACCGTTCAACTTCCCGCACGAATACGTCGAGCACGACTCGACCTGGACGCCGGAGGACACCGTCTCCCGCCTCCAGGGGGCGGAGATCGCGCTGATCAACAAGGTCCCGATGCGGGCCGAGACCCTGAAGCAGCTCCCCGACCTGAAGCTGATCGCGGTCGCCGCCACCGGCACGGACGTGGTCGACAAGGCCCAGGCCAAGGCCCAGGGCATCACGGTCGTCAACATCCGCAACTACGCCTTCAACACCGTGCCGGAGCACGTGGTCGGGCTGATGTTCGCCCTGCGCCGGGCGATCGTGCCCTACGCGAACTCGGTGCGGCGCGGCGACTGGGCGAAGTCGACGCAGTTCTGCTACTTCGATTATCCGATCTACGACATCGCCGGTTCGACCCTCGGCATCGTGGGCTACGGAGCGCTCGGCAAGTCCATCGCCAAGCGGGCCGAGGCGCTGGGCATGAAGGTTCTCGCCTACGACGTCTTCCCGCAGGACGGGCTCGTCGACTTCGAGACGATCCTGACGCAGTCCGACGTGATCACGCTGCACGTGCCGCTGACCCCCGACACCAAGGGGATGATCGGCGCCGCCGAACTCAAGAAGATGAAGAAGAGCGCCATCCTCATCAACACGGCGCGGGGCGGGCTCGTGGACGAGGCGGCGCTGCTCGCGGCGCTCAAGGACGGCACCATTGCGGGCGCCGGCTTCGACGTGGTGGTGCAGGAGCCGCCCAAGGACGGCAACATCCTGTGCGAGGCCGACCTGCCGAACCTGATCGTCACGCCGCACGTGGCCTGGGCGAGCAAGGAGGCGATGCAGATCCTGGCCGATCAGCTCGTCGACAACGTCGAGGCGTTCGTGGCGGGCAAGCCGCAGAAC
The DNA here is from genome assembly GCF_056403155.1 of Methylobacterium sp. P3_A11. Lineage (NCBI taxonomy): Bacteria > Pseudomonadati > Pseudomonadota > Alphaproteobacteria > Hyphomicrobiales > Methylobacteriaceae > Methylobacterium > Methylobacterium sp. P3_A11. The sequence goes on along the minus strand of NZ_JBFUGA010000005.1, from coordinate 67,424 downwards.
GTGGTCGAGGCCTAACCTCAGGATCTATGGCGGGCGTTCCCCTCCCCCATGCGGGTAGGGGTAGGGGTGGGGTGGCGCAGCGAGCGCCGCGCCGCTCGATCCTGAACCACCCCCACCTCCGGCTCCTCCCCCGCAAGGGCGAGGAGAGGGGCCGCGTCCCCGTATCGACCCAACCAAGATTCAGCGACAGCGCCGCGCAGGCGCGACGGAAAGGTCCGAAACGAGATGACGAAGAAGCTGCTGTTCCTGTTCGACACCGATGCCGTGCCGAACGTGTTCGACACGGTCGTCGGCTACGACGGCGGCGCCGACCACATCACCGGCTACGGCGGCGTGAACCCCGACAATGTCGGCGCGCTGGTGGACGGCACGATCTACACCCGCGGCGGCTCCGAGAAGAAGTCGACCGCAATCTTCGTCGGCGGCGGCAGCATGGCGGCCGGCGAGGCGCTGTTCACCGCGGTCAAGAAGCGCTTCTTCGGCCCGTTCCGCGTTTCGGTCATGCTCGACTCCAACGGCTCGAACACCACGGCCGCCGCGGGCGTCGCCCTGGTGGCCAAGGCCGCGGGCTCGCTCCAGGGCAAGAAGGCCGTCGTGCTGGCCGGCACCGGACCGGTCGGCATGCGCTCGGCGGCGCTGCTCGCCAGCGAAGGCGCCGAGGTCACGATCGCGGGCCGCGCCCTCGACAAGACTCAGGCCGCCGCCGACCAGATCAACACGCGCTTCAAGGTCAACGTGAAGGCCGCCGCCACGCCCGACGAGGCGTCCCGCATCGCGCTGGTGAAGGGCACGAACCTCGTGTTCACCGCCGGTGCGATCGGTGTCGAGCTGCTGCCGGAGGCCGCCTGGGCGCAGGAATCGTCCATCGAGTTCGTCGCCGACTACAACGCCCAGCCCCCGACCGGCATCGGCGGCATCGACGTGATGGACAAGGGCAAGGAGCGCAACGGCAAGCACGCCTTCGGCGCCCTCGGGATCGGCGGCCTGAAGCTCAAGCTGCACCGGGCCTGCGTCGGCCAGCTCTTCGAGAGCACCGATCAGGTGCTCGACGCCGAGGAGATCTACGCTCTCGCCAAGAAGATGGCCTGACCGGAGGGGCGCCCATGTCGGACACACAGCAGCCAGAGAACGCGACGATCCAGACCTTCCTGACGGAGCTCGCGAGCGCCGCCCCGACCCCCGGCGGCGGCGGCGCGGCCGCGATCTCCGGCGCCATGGGCGCGGCCCTGGTGTCGATGGTCTGCAACCTCACCATCGGCAAGAAGAAATACGTCGAGGTCGAGGCCGAGCTGAAGGACGTGCTGGCCAAATCGGAGGGGCTGCGGGTCGTGCTCACCGGCATGATCGGCGAGGACGTCCAGGCGTTTGACGCCGTGATGGGCGCCTACGGCCTGCCCAAGGCCACCGACGACGAGAAGGTCGCGCGTGCGGAAAAAATCCAGGCGGCGCTCAAGACCGCCTGCGACGTGCCGCTCGCCTGCTGCCGGGCCTGCCGCGCGGTGATCGACCTCGCAGCGATCACCGCCGACAAGGGAAACCTCAACGTGGTGTCGGATGCCGGCGTGGCGGTGCTCTCCGCCTATGCCGGCCTGCGCAGCGCGGCCCTTAACGTCTACGTCAACGCCAAGGGGCTCGAGGACCGGGACTTCGCCGACGAGCGGCTGAAAGAGCTCGAGGGCCTGCTTTCCGAGGCGGGCGCCCTGACCGAGAAGATCTACGAGGTGGTGAAGGCGAAGGTGAACTGAGCGGTCGCCCGGTTCTCCCGCCCCAGCAGAGGGGGGGAGGGCGGGCGCGTGTCCGTTGAAGCCGTTCCAAATTCAACGGCGCCTTCGAACCCAATCCGACATCGGATCGACAGTCGAGGCCGGGTGCATCATGCCCCGGCCTCGTTGTTTTTCTGTATGCTGCATTGCAGCATCGAATACGATCCGTGCTGCGATTGCGAAAAAGTCGTCGTCAAGCCCGAGATCAAAAAATTTGACGGGCGTAATCTTTCGACTCAACTAAAGTAGTGAGCGTCAACGGCGGCAACGAACCGCGGAGGAGACGCCGAATGGACGTCCACGAGTATCAGGCCAAGGAGCTTCTCGCGAGCTTCGGCGTGGCCGTTCCCAAAGGGGCCATCGCGTTCAGCCCCGACCAAGCGGTCTACGCGGCGACCGAGTTGGGCGGCTCGTTCTGGGCCGTGAAGGCGCAGATCCACGCGGGCGCCCGCGGCAAGGCAGGCGGCATCAAGCTATGCCGGACCTACAACGAGGTCCGCGACGCCGCCAAGGACCTCCTCGGCAAGCGCCTCGTCACGCACCAGACCGGACCCGAGGGCAAGCCGGTGCAGCGGGTCTACGTCGAGACCGCCGACCCGTTCGAGCGCGAGCTCTACCTCGGCTACGTGCTGGACCGGAAGGCCGAGCGCGTACGGGTCATCGCCAGCCAGCGCGGCGGCATGGACATCGAGGAGATCGCCGCCAAGGAGCCCGACTCCCTCATCCAGGTGGTGGTCGAGCCGGCGGTCGGCCTGCAGCAGTTCCAGGCGCGTGAGATCGCCTTCCAGCTCGGGCTCAACATCAAGCAGGTCTCGGCCGCGGTGAAGACGATCATGAACGCCTACCGGGCGTTCCGCGACTGCGACGGCACCATGCTGGAGATCAACCCGCTCGTCGTCACCAAGGACGACCGGGTGCTGGCGCTCGACGCCAAGATGAGCTTCGACGACAACGCCATGTTCCGCCGGCCGGGCATCGCCGACATGCACGACCCGTCCCAGGGCGACCCCCGGGAGGCGCAGGCCGCCGAGCACAACCTCAGCTATATCGGCCTCGAGGGTGAGATCGGCTGCATCGTCAACGGCGCCGGCCTCGCCATGGCCACCATGGACATGATCAAGCACGCGGGCGGCGAGCCGGCGAACTTCCTGGACGTGGGCGGCGGCGCCTCTCCGGAGCGCGTGGCCACGGCCTTCCGGCTCGTGCTCTCCGACCGCAATGTGAAGGCAATCCTGGTCAACATCTTCGCGGGCATCAACCGCTGCGACTGGGTCGCCGAAGGCGTGATCCAGGCCGCCCGGGAGGTGAAGATCGACGTGCCGCTCGTGGTGCGCCTCGCCGGCACGAACGTGGAGGCCGGCAAGAAGATCCTGGCCGAGAGCGGCCTCGACCTGATCACCGCCGACACCCTGGCGGACGCGGCCAAGAAGGCGGTCGACGCCTGCGCCGCCGCCAAGGGCCACAACGACACGACGCAGCACTGAGGGGAGACCGCGCCATGAGCATCCTCATCGACGAGACCACCCCGATCATCGTCCAGGGCATCACGGGCGACAAGGGTACCTTCCACGCCAAGGAGATGCTGGATTACGGCTCGAACGTCGTCGGCGGCGTCACCCCGGGCAAGGGCGGGCGCACCCACCTCGGCCTGCCGGTGTTCAACACCGTCAAGGAGGCGGTGGCGGCCACCGGCGCCACGACCTCGATCACCTTCGTGGCGCCGCCCTTCGCGGCCGACGCCATCATGGAGGCGGCCGATGCCGGCCTGCGGCTGGTCTGCTCGATCACCGACGGCATCCCGGCCCAGGACATGATGCGGGTGAAGCGCTACCTCTACCGCTACCCCAAGGAGCGGCGGACCATGGTGGTCGGCCCGAACTGCGCCGGCATCATCTCCCCCGGCAAGGCGATGCTCGGCATCATGCCTGGCCACATCTACCTCCCGGGCAATGTCGGCGTGATCTCCCGCTCCGGGACGCTGGGCTACGAGGCCGCCTCGCAGCTCAAGGAACTCGGCCTCGGGATCTCGACCTCGGTGGGGATCGGCGGCGATCCGATCAACGGCTCGTCTTTCCTCGACCACCTCGCTCTGTTCGAGACCGACCCGGACACCGACGCGGTGCTGATGATCGGCGAGATCGGCGGCCCGCAGGAGGCCGAGGCCTCGGCCTGGATCCGCGAGAACATGTCGAAGCCGGTGATCGGTTTCGTCGCGGGCCTGACCGCGCCGAAGGGCCGGCGGATGGGCCATGCCGGGGCGATCATCTCGGCCGCCGGCGACAGCGCCGCCGAGAAGGCCGAAATCATGCGCTCCTACGGTCTCACCGTGGCGCCGGATCCGGGTTCGTTCGGCCAGACGGTGGCCGACGTGCTGGCCCGGGCGGCGTAGCCGCATCACGACCCTCCCCCCTCTGCGGGGGCGGGTGCCCCGCCGAGGCGCGGCGGGAGAGGGGACGCGCGACGGTGCGGGCTTCGGCTCCCGTCGCGACCTCTCCGGAACGGGCGCTCCCCACTCCCGGCCACCGCTGACGCGGTGGTCACCGTCTCCCGCGGAGGGGGGAGGGGACGTCGCGCTTGATCGCACACGCTGCGCCACGAGGTGGCCCCATGACCCGCACCCTTCACGCAACACCCGGCCTCGCCGATGCGACCGCCTTCGCGCCGCCGGTGATCGTCGGCACGTCGTCGGAGCAGGCCCTCGACATCCTGTTCCAGGCGCTCCTCGACGTCGCCCGGCGGCACGACCCCGACCTGGAGGCGGTGCTGCACGGGACGGCCGACATCTCGCGCTTCTCGCCGCAGATGCTGGCGCGCGCGCTCCAGGTGCAGGGCATCTGGTTCCAGCTGATCTCCATCGCCGAGCAGAATGCCGCGATGCGCCGCCGCCGCCACGTCGAACGGACCGAGGGGCGGGCCGCGCTGGGCGGCTCCTTCGCCAAGGTGTTCGCCGATGCGCGCGCCCAAGGTGTTCCCCCGGAGAAGATCCAGGCGCTGCTCAGCGACCTGCGCATCCGGCCGACGCTCACCGCCCATCCGACCGAGGGCAAGCGGGTCACGGTCCTCGAAAAATTCCGGCGGATCTACCTCGTGCTGCGCGAACTGGAGATGCCGCGCTGGACCGATCGCGAGCGCAATGGGCTCATGAACGAGCTGCGCGACCAGATCGAGCTGGTGTGGATGACCGGCGAGCTGCACCTGGAGAAGGCCACGGTCGAGCGGGAGGTGGCCTGGGGGCTGCACTTCTTCGACGAGACCCTGTTCGAGATGTTGCCCGAGACCCTGGAGACCCTGGAGGAAACCCTCGCCGAGACCTATCCCGGCACGACCTTCAAGGTGCCGCCTTTCTTCCAGTTCGGCTCGTGGATCGGCGGCGACCGAGACGGCAACCCCTACGTCACGGCGGCGGTCACCCGGCAGACCCTGCACCGCAACGCGCTGGCCTCGCTCACCCGCTACCGTGACGGCGTGCGCGAGCTGGGGCGCACCCTGTCGCTCACCGAACGCTCGCTGCCCCTGCCTGAGAGCTTCCGCGCGGAACTCGACCGGCAGCTCGCCGAGAGCGGCCAAGCCCGGGCGATCACGCGGCGCAACCCGGGCGAGCCCTATCGCCAGTATCTGTCCTGCGTCCTGCGCAAGGTCGAGGCGACGATCGCCCGCAACGAAGGCGAGCACCCGTCCGGTCCCGACTATGCCAGCGCGGACGGGTTGATCGAGGACCTGCGCGTGCTGGAGCGCGGCCTCGATGACGCCAAGTGCGGGGCGCTGGCCCGCGACCTCGTCCGCCCGGTGCGGCGGATGGTGGAGATCTTCCGCTTCTCGACCGTCCGGCTCGACCTGCGCGAGAACACCACCCGGACCACCGACACGCTCCACGCCCTCTGGCGCCAGCGCAACGGCGACGCCGAGCCGCCAGCCCTCGGCTCCTCCGCGTGGCGGCAATGGCTCGACACCGAACTCGCCCGGCCGCGCGATCCCGAGCGCTCCTTCGAGGATCTGCCGGATGCCGCCCGGGAGACGCTCGCCACCTTCGCCCTCGTCGCCGAGATGCGCGAGGCCCTGGACCGTGAGGCCTTCGGCGCCTTCGTGCTGTCGATGACCCGCTCGGTGGAGGACGTGCTCGGCGCCTACCTGCTCGCCAAGGAGGCGGGGGTGTTCCTCGACGCGGCCGGCACCGAGATCTGCCCGCTGCCGATCGTGCCCCTGTTCGAGACCATCGACGACCTGCGTGCCGCCCCGGCGATCATGCGGGCGCTCCTCGGCACGCCCGTGGTGCGCCGCTCGACCCGGTGGCAGGGCGGGGTGCAGGAGGTGATGATCGGCTACTCAGACTCCAACAAGGACGGCGGCTTCATCGCCGCCAACTGGGAGTTGTACAAGGCGCAGAGCAAGCTGACCCGGCTCGGTCAGGAACTCGGCGTGGGCATCGCCTTCTTCCACGGCCGCGGCGGCTCGGTGAGCCGCGGCGGCGTGCCGACCCACCGGGGCATCATGGCCCAGCCGCCGGGCTCGATCCGCGGCCGGTTCCGCACCACCGAGCAGGGCGAGGTCGTCTCGTTCAAGTATGCCAACCGCGGCACCGCCGCCTACCAGATGGAGTTGCTGGCGGCCTCGGTCTTCGAGCACGCTCTGGCCGGCGACGGCGAGCGGTCGGGTCCCGGCCATGACGACGCCCTGGAGGCTTTGGCCGGCGCGTCCCGGGCGGCCTATGTCCAGCTCCTTCAGACCGACGGCCTCGTCGACTATTTCCAGGCCGCGAGCCCCTTGGACGAGATCGCGTTGCTCAATATCGGCTCCCGCCCGGCGCGCCGGTTCGGCGCCCGCTCGCTCTCGGACCTGCGGGCGATCCCCTGGGTGTTCGCGTGGTCCCAGAACCGGCACGTCATCACCGGCTGGTACGGCGTCGGCTCGGGGCTCGCGAGCTTCATCGACGTGCGCGGCCGCGAGGGCGAGGCGGCGCTGAAGCGCCTGTTCCAGGAATCCCGCGTGCTGCGCCTTGTCCTGGACGAGGTCGAGAAGACGCTGATGATGGTCGATCTCGACATCGCCCGGGCCTATGCGGGGCTCGTCCCGGATGCGGGCGTCCGCGACCGGATCTTCTCCATGATCGAGGCCGAATACGCCCTGACCCGAGATATGGTCCTGCGGGTGAGCGGCGGCACGGAGCTGGCCGAGCGCTTCCCGCTGTTCCGCGACCGGTTGAAGGGCCGGCTGCCCACCATCAACCAGGTCGGCCGGGAGCAGGTGGAACTCCTCGCCCGCTATCGCGCCGAGACCGATGAGGACCGTCGCGAGGCGGTGAAATCGGCCCTGCTGCTCTCGATCAACTGCATCGCAGTCGGCTTCGGGGCGACCGGATAGGGCAGGGTCCAACCTGCTCCCTCTCCCGCACGGGAGAGGGAACCCGGGCTTCGATCCCATACCGGGAAACCGGTCCATTCGTGCAGCCGCGCCCTGTCAGCGACCACTGCGCGCGCCATTTGCCGCCGATGACCGGGACCACATCCCGCAACGGCATCAGAACCGTCACCAAGAGAGAGGAACACCCATGAGCTTCACCCTGATCCCGCAGGCCAAGGCCCGCCTGCACCGGTCCGAGCTGGCCGTGCCGGGCTCGAACCCGACCTTCATGGAGAAGTCGGCCTCCTCGTCCGCCGACGTGATCTTCCTCGACCTGGAAGACGCGGTCGCCCCCGACGACAAGGAGAAGGCCCGCACCAACATCATCCAGGCGCTCAACGACCTGGATTGGGGCACCAAGACCATGATGATCCGCATCAACGGTCTCGACACCCACTACATGTACCGCGACGTGGTCGACATCGTCGAAGCCTGTCCGCGCCTCGACATGGTGCTGATCCCCAAGGTCGGCGTTCCGGCGGACGTCTACGCCATCGACGTGCTGGTCACCCAGATCGAGCAGGCCAAGAAGCGCGAGAAGCAGATCGGCTTCGAGGTGCTGATCGAGACCGCGCTCGGCATGGCCAATGTCGAGGCGATCGCCCAGTCCTCGAAGCGCCTGGAGGCGATGTCGTTCGGCGTGGCGGATTACGCCGCCTCGACCCGCGCCCGTTCCACGGTGATCGGCGGCGTCAACCCGGACTTCTCGGTGCTCACCGACAAGGACGAAAGCGGCAACCGCCAGACCCATTGGCAGGACCCGTGGCTCTTCGCCCAGAACCGGATGCTGATCGCCTGCCGGGCCTACGGCCTGCGTCCGATCGACGGTCCGTTCGGCGACTTCTCGGATCCGGACGGCTACACCTCGGCGGCCCGTCGCTGCGCGGCGCTCGGCTTCGAGGGCAAGTGGGCGATCCACCCGAGCCAGATCGACCTCGCCAACCAGGTCTTCACGCCGTCCGAGGCCGAGGTCACCAAGGCCCGCCGCATCCTGGAGGCCATGGAAGAGGCCGCCAAGGCCGGACGCGGTGCCGTCTCGCTGGACGGCCGCCTCATCGACATCGCCTCGATCCGCATGGCCGAGGCGCTGATCGAGAAGGCCGATGCCATGAAGGCGTGATGAGCCTGGCCTGACGGCCTCAGCCCTGTGATGCGTCGCGCCCGGCCGGGCGCGACGCATTCCGACTCGCAGGCGATCGAAGCGGGCCTGCCTCCGACGGTCGGGACGGTCTCAGAACGGCCGCTCGTCCGGCAGACGCGCGGCCGCCATCTCCTCCCGCGTCGGATCGCGGCGCACGACGATCCCGTTCGACCGGTCCGCCGCGATCAGCCCGAGGCGGGCGAACCCGTCGAGCCAGCCGTCCATCGGCCAGAAGCCGTGACGGACGTGGAAGCGGTCGGCGTTGGCCACGATGTCGCGGAAGTGCTGGAGCGGCGGATCGTAGCCCGGATGATGCTGGTGGTAGGCCCGCGGGCCGCCCAGGAACAGGATCGGCACGCCGGCTTTGTCGGCCCGGAACGCCAGATCGGTGTCCTCCGCGCCGTAACCGGAAAACGCCTCGTCGAACCCGCCGAGCCGGTCGTAGGTCGCGGCGCGCACCGCGAAGGCGAGCGACCAGAACAGGCCAGGCTGCGGGGCGGGCGCCACCGTGCCGGGCGGCGGGAAGGCCCGCACCGGGTGCGGATGCCCGAGGCGCGCCAGGTCGGCCTCGCGCCAGCCGTCCACCACCGCGCCGGCCGGCAGGTAGCCGATCTCGCAGCAGACCAACCCGTCCTGCTCGTCCACCGCCCGCGACAGGCCGGCCACGAGATCCGCCGAGGGGATGCAATCCACGTCGAGGAAGATCAGCGTATCGGCCCGGGCGGCCCGGCGGCCGGCATTGCGCGCCGCCGCCAGCGGCAGGCCCGCATGCGGGAACGGCACCCGCTCGACCGGGAAGGGCAGAGGCGGGAATGCGGCGTCGTCGCCGTCGATCTCCACCACGATGCACGCATCCGGGGGCGTGCCGCGGCCGAGACCTTCGAGGAGGCGCACGAGATGGGTGCGCCGGCCCTTGTTGAGGGTGATGACCGCGGTGCTCATCCCGCCACGCTGCCCGCTTGCAGGACGTCGATGCGGTAATCGGCCGTCCGGAGCTGAGCGAGGAGCCCGGCGAAGGGCGCGGCCAGCCCGATGAAGCCGTCCGCGGCCTCGTCCCCCGAATGGGGATAATCGGTCTCCCCGAGCCAATGGACCAGCACGATGTCGCCGCCCGGTTCGATCGCCTGCCCGGCCCGGCGCACCAACTCGGCGAGATCCGCCGGCGCCAGGAAATACAGGAATTCCGACAGCACGATCAGATCGAATCGACCCTCTGGCCAGTCGGCCGGCACGGCGCCCTGGCGGATCTCGACGTTGGGACGGTCGGCACACCGGGACCGGGCGGCCTGCACGGCCGCCGCGACCAGGTCCGCGGCGAGCAGGCGGTCGCAGCGCTCGGACAGGGCGCGGGTGAAGACGCCGATCGAGCAGGCTGGTTCGAAGGCGCTCCGGTAGCGCGGCCGCGGCAGGGCCGCGAGCGTCGCCGCGTACTTGTCGCGCTCATAGGGCGAGGTCGCGAAGCGCCAGGGATCGGAATCGCTGGCATAGATGCCGGCGAAATAATCGTCCGGCAGGGTCTGCTTGCGCCGGGTCATGCCGGCACCGCCACGAAGCGCTCGTAGGGGCCGCAGAGCCGGTCGATCATCGCGGGTTCCAGCCGGAACCCCTGCGGATCGTCCGCGATGAGGTCGGTGGTCTGCGATTCGTGCGCCGCCACCGCCAGGGCCTTGGTCTGGCGGTGCGCGGAGACGTCCAGGCGCAGGCCTGAGGGCGCCGGGCCGACCTCGGTCTCGGGCGGCAAGGTCCAACCCCAGACCGGATATTCGTAGATCCGCACCCCCGGCATCCGCGGCCGGGCCAGCGCGACGATGAGCGCCGCAGCCTTGTGGTCGCAATGGGGGTCGTGCCGCCACGTCACGAACACCGCGCCGGCGCCGCAGGCGGCGGCTGCCCGGGCGACCGTTTCGGCGGCCGCCTCGGCCGCCGGGCCTTCGCTCGGCACATGGGCGTCGGGCAGGCGCAGGAACGTGACCGCCTCGGCCGCGAGACCCAGGACCGCCACGGCCCGAAGCGTCTCGGCCTCGCGCAGGGCGCGCAGCGTCTCCGCCCGGTAGAGGCGGGAATGGGTGTGCGAGCCGCAGCCGTCGCTGATCACGACGAGGTGCACGGGCCGGCCGGCGGCCCGCGCGGCCGCGATCAGGCCGCCGCAGCCGAGGCTCTCGTCGTCGGGATGGGGGGCGACGACGACGAGCCCCCCGCTTCCCACGAGGGTGTCGAGGGTCGCCAGAGGCAACGCCTCGGCGGCCGCCAGGAAGGCATCGGCGCGCATCAGCGGGCCTCCGTCCCGCTCGGTGTGGCGACGGAAGGCGGGTGGTGCCGCGCGGGGCCGCTGACGGGATCGGTCACGGTACGCTCCAGAGCGATGCGTGGGTTCGGACCCCCTAGCTATCGTCTCGGATGGCTGAACGCGCCATGAGCGGCGCGTTCGGACAGTCCCGGCCGACGCTAGCGGTCGTTCTCGGTGGTGAGGTCGTCGGCGCGGGTGCCCTCGTCGACGCCCGGCCGGGCCGCGAGGTGGACGCCGAGCGTCGGCGCCTCCGAGAAGACCGCTCCGGCCGCGCAGAGGGCGCTCCGCAGGGCCTCGATCTGTCCGTTCGGCGGATCGCCGTAGCCACCCTCGAAGTCGCGCACGAACTGCGTGTCTAGGCCGACCCTGGCCGCGAGGTCGGCCTCCGACCAGCCGAGCAGCCCCCGGGCCGCCCGCGACTGAGCCGGGCTCATGGCGGGGGCCTGGGTTCCGCTCTGGCCGCCCTCGTCCGATCCTGCCAAGTCCGCTCTCCCGCTCCGCGATCATCAACAACGATCACGCTGGCCGATCGTTTCCGGTCGGTCTCGGGAGCGTGCGACCATAATTGTGCTGAAATCCTGTCGCATCCGACAGGAGCAAAGATTCGGAACGGTCTCGCGTGGGGCCGATCTGCGCGGCCTGCGCGGCGCTTCCGAACCGGGATGGCCTGTGCGCGCGGTGCGCGCGAAATGGGGACTGGACGATGAGAGGGCTGCTGATCGCGAGCTTGGCGTGTGCCGTGCTGGCCATGGACCTGTCCGCAGCGACGCAGGCGCAGGCCCAGATGGGCGGCTCGCCCACGGGCTTCGGGCGGGGGAACCGCCGCCCCGGAGGTGAAGAGGAAAAGAAGCCGCAATACGTGCCGGGGAACAAGGCCAGCGAGAAGATCTTCCCGCTCGACTCGACCTGGACGGCCGTGAGCATCAACGGCAAGCCGTTCGCCGGCGGCGACCGGCCGAGCTTCATCATCGACAAGCAGTACCGCGCCCGCGGCTACGGCGGCTGCAACACCTTCGCGGCCACCGCGTTCCCGCTCAAGGAGCAGCACATCGCCGTGGGTCCGCTCGCGCTGACCAAGAAGAGCTGCGACAAGGGGCTGGCCGCGGCCGAACAGGCCTTCTTCGTCGCCCTGCGCACCGCGGCGGTGTGGGATCTCGTCGGCTCGCAGCTCGTGCTCAAGAGCCCGAACGGCGAGCTGAAGTTCGACCGCGCCCTTTAAGGACCGGTTCACCACGCCGCACGAAGCCGGACGCCGATTCAGGAGCCTTTGACGGCCGTCGGGGCTCACTCCTCGTGTGTCGGGGAGGCCACGGATGCCAGTCGGGATCGGTATCGGACGCGGGGATCCTCCGCGTCGTGCAACGGCGAGGATCGGGCGCTTCTCGGGACCCGCGGGCTTCCATCCCGGCGCCCTGTGGCTTGCCACCGCAGCGCCGGCTCTGGCGACGCTTCTCCTTCTCGCGCGGCTGGCATCCTAGGCGGGCGTCGGCGCTGCGGATTACCGGATGCCGCCCCTGTCTCGAGACCGGCCAGCCTCTTCGGGATCGCGCGGGTCCGCGGCAGCCGGCGCCCGCGACGCCACCGGCGGAAACAGGGCCGCCAGGCCTGCAGCCACGCCATACAGGACGGGGTCGGCATTCAGACCCGCCTCGGGCGGACGAAGATCGCTTGTCAGCCGGCTGCGCCGGCGGGCATCGCGCGCATCTGCGAGCATCTGTCCGCGTCCTGGTCGTTCAACTGTTCGAGAACGGTCAATGCCGCGCGCCGCGTTTCGTTGCCGCAGAGGCCGGAATTTTATCCCGGGCTCCGTCGCGACCGCGACCGTGTCCGGAGGGAAGCCTAGCCGCGCCGCCGGAGAACCGTGACGGTTCGGGCCTCGGGCAACCGGCAGGCGGCCGGGACGACGCTGAGGATCGCCGCGCTGGGACATTGCGCCCGGCAGCCCTGGGCCGCCGCGATCTGGTCGCCGCCACAGGCATCGGCGAAGCAGAAGGTCCCGAGATCCTCGCAGGTGGCACGAAATGCGCCGCGCGGCGCAACCGCCCGCAGATCTGCCGCCCCGGCAGCGTGCGTGAGCAGGAGGACCGTCAGACCGATCAGGGCCGGGAGCCGCGCCATCGCTGTTTCCAATCCCGGCCTTCGCCGCTTGCGGAGACTGCCTAGCATTGGCAGCCTGGATGCGCCGTACCATTCCCGCGACAGGCGATGGTCGTCGTCTGTTGTGATCCCGGCCGGAACGCGCGGCCGTGAAGCCCGCCCCCGATCCCTCGTGAAAGGCCAGCATGCCACTCTACGCCCTCAACGATCACGTCCCCGATCTCGCCGACCCCGACCGGGTCTGGATCGCGCCCGACGCGCAGGTGGTCGGCCGCGTGCATCTCGGCCTCGATGTCGGGATCTGGTTCGGCGCGGCCCTGCGCGGCGACAACGAGCCGATCCGCATCGGCGACCGCACCAATGTCCAGGAGGGCGTGATCATGCACGTCGATCCCGGCTTTCCCCTCACGATCGGGAGCGATGTCACGATCGGCCACGGCGCGATCGTGCATGGCTGCACCATCGGCGAAGGCAGCCTCGTCGGCATGGGGGCGACGGTCCTGAACGGAGCCCGGATCGGCCGCGGCTGCCTCATCGGCGCTAACGCGCTGGTCACCGAGGGCAAGGAATTTCCGGATCACAGCCTGATCGTCGGGGCGCCGGCCAAGGCCGTGCGCACCCTCGACGAGGCCGCGGTGGAGGGGCTGCGGCAGGCGGCCCTGCGCTACGTGGAGAATGCCCGGCGCTACAGGGCCGGGCTACGCCGCATCGACGGCTGAGCGCGATCGGCCGCGCCCCGGCGGGGGCGGCCGGGCCGCTTACTTCTTGGCCTTGCCGCGCTCGATCGCCTCTTCGATCAGCCGGTGGGCCTCTTCCTTGTCGCCCCAGCGGACGAACTTGACCCACTTGCCGGGCTCCAAGTCCTTGTAGTGCTCGAAGAAGTGCTGGATCTGCTGGATCGTGATATCGGGCAGGTCAGTGTAGTTCTCGACCCGGTCGTAGCGCTTGGTCAGGTGGCGGGAGGGAACCGCGATGATCTTCTCGTCCTCGCCGCCCTCGTCCTGCATCACCATCACGCCGACGGGACGCGCACTGATGATCGCCCCCGGCAGAACGGCGCGGGTGTTGGCCACCAGCACGTCGCAGGGATCACCGTCGCCCGACAGGGTATGGGGAATGAAGCCGTAATTGCCGGGGTAGAACATCGGCGTGTAGAGGAACCGGTCGACGACGAGGGCGCCGGATTCCTTGTCCATCTCGTACTTGATCGGCTCGCCGCCGAGCGGCACCTCGACGATCACGTTGACGTCGTGCGGCGGCTTCTTGCCGAGCGGGATGGCGTCGATCTTCATGGCGTATCGCTTCCGGAATGCGGTCTCGTCCGCTTCCCGGATCTCTTAGAGGCGCGGCTACGCAAAGCAAATCGGGCGACGTTGCGGCCTGGCAACGAGTGCCGAAAAACGTCAGCCGAACAGGTAGCCGACCTTGGGCAGCGGCACCCCGGCCGCGCGGTCCAGCGCCCGTGGTCCGGCCAGCCCGCCCAGCCCTGCGTAGAAGGCGCCGGCCCGGTCGTTGTCCTCCAGGGTCCAGACGCCGAGCCGGGCGAGGCCGTGATCCGCGAGATCGTTGCGCACCGCCCGGAACAGGCGCCGACCAAGGCCGACGCCCTGGTACTCCGGCTGCAGATAGAGTTCGTCGATCTCGGCCTCGGTGCCGAGCGCCCGGCTGCGCGTCCGACCGTAGGCGGCGTATCCGACCACGAGGTCGCCGGTCTCGACCACGGCGATCGGCCGGCCGCGACGCAGGGCGCCCTGCCACCAGGCCCGGTCGCGGGTGGCGATCAGCCGCTCCAGGGCGACGCCCGGGATGATCCCGCGATAGGCCTCGCGCCACGACGCATCGAACACCTTGGACAAGCCGCCGAGATCGGCCTCGCGGGCTCGACGGATGCTCGTGGTGCGCGTGCTCATGGGCTTCGGGCCTCCCGTCGTCCGACCGGCGGATAACCCGCGCGGTTCGCCCAGGTTCGATGCCGATCCAGGCAGAGTGAAGGCAAGAACGGCGCCGCCCGCGCGCAGCCGCCGCCGGCCCGCGAATTGCCGGCCTGTCGGGCGGCTGATAGAGCCCGGGCTCGTTCCCTCGGCAGTACGGCTTTGTTCAACCGCTTCCTCAAGCCCGAGACGCGCTACGCGCGGCGCATGGCCCGCATCGCCCGCTTCGAGCGGCCGATCTCCGGTCCCGGCGATCGGCTGAGGGCCTGGGCCAACATGCTGCTGATCGACCACGGCGTCTTCCGCCTCGCCTATCTCAACCGGCACCGCGTCGGCTCGGGCGGGCTCTGGCGCTCGGCGCAGCCCGGCCCGCACCAGCTCGCTCGCTTCCGCGCCGAGGGCGTCCGCACCGTCATCTCGCTGCGCGGCGGGCGGGAGCACGGGTCGTGGCCACTGCAGCGCGAGGCCTGCGAGCGTCACGGACTCACGCTCGTGGAGTTCGTGCTCCGCTCCCGGGAGGCGCCGGACCGGGCCACCATCCTCGGTGCGAAGGCGTTCTTCGCCGGGATCGAGTACCCGGCGGTGATGCACTGCAAGTCGGGCGCCGACCGGGCCGGCCTCGCCTCGGCCCTCTACCTGATCCTGCATGAGGGGCGCCCGGTGGCCGAGGCGGCCCGTCAGCTCTCGGCCCGCTACGGCCATCTCCGCTTCGCCAAGACCGGGATCCTCGACGCGTTCTTCGCCCGATACCGCGTCGAGGGCGAGGCGAAGGGCCTCGACTTCCTGACCTGGGTCGAGACCGTCTACGATCCCGAGGCGCTCAAGCGCGACTTCCGACCGGGCTTCTGGTCGGACCTGGCGGTGGACCGGGTGCTGCGGCGGGAGTGATGGCCTACTCGGCCGCCGGGCGCGCCACCTCGCGGAAGGGATGGGCCGGGTAGGTGCCGATCACCCGCAATTCGCGCGAGAAGTAGCCGAGTTCGTCCAGCGCCCGGCTGAGGCCCGGATCGTCCGGATGGCCGTCGACCTCGGCGTAGAACTGCGTGGCGGTGAATTCGCCGTCGACCATGTAGCTCTCGAGCTTGGACATGTTGACGCCGTTGGTCGCGAAGCCGCCGAGCGCCTTGTAGAGGGCGGCGGGGATGTTGCGCACGCGGAACACGAAGCTCGTGACGCACGGCCCCGTCCCGGCGGCGACCGGATCGGGCTCGGGGGAGAACACCACGAAGCGCGTGGTGTTGTGCGCCTCGTCCTCGACATCGCGCTCCAGGATGTCGAGGCCGTAGACCCCGGCGGCGAGCGCCGGCGCCAGCGCCGCGCGGCTCGGGTCGCCGATCTCCGCGATCTCGCGGGCGGCCCCGGCGGTGTCGCCGGCGACCACCGCCTTCAGGCCCAGCCGGCGGATGATCCGGCGGCACTGGCCGAGGGCGTGGACGTGGCTGTGGACGCTCTTCAGCGCCTCGATGCCCGTGCCCGGCAGGACCATCAGCTGGAAGTGGATCGGCAGGAAGTGCTCGGCCACGATGTGCAGCGGCGAGATCGGGATCAGGTGGTGGATGTCGGCGACCCGGCCCGCGATCGAGTTCTCGATCGGGATCATCGCCCGCTGCGCCCGGCCCTCTGTGACGGCCGCGAAGGCGTCCTCGAAGGTCGGGCAGGGCAGCGGCGTCCAGTCCGGATACGCCTCCGCGCAGATGATGTGCGAGTTGGCCCCGGGCTCCCCCTGATAGGCGATGGTGCGGTCGGTCATGGCGGTCAGGATTCGTTCGTCGTGTCAGTTGAGGCGCCGGCTCTGGAGCAGCGCGCGGGCGCGCTCCAGGTCGGCGGGGGTGTCGACGCCCAGCGGTAGGTCGTCGACGATGGCGGCGTCGATGCGCATGCCGGCCTCGAGCGCCCGCAGCTGCTCGAGCTTCTCGCGCACCTCCAGCTCGCCGGGCGGCAGGGCCACGAACCGGCTGAGGGCCGTGCGCCGGTAGGCGTAGAGGCCGATATGGTGCCAGAGCGGTCCCTCGCCCCAGGGGGCGCGGGCGCGGGTGAAATACAGGGCGCGCAGACGCCCGGGGCCGACCCTGTGGCCGACGAGCTTGACCACGTTGGGGTTGTCGGCCTCGTGCGGGTCGGTGATCGGCGCGCAGAGAGTGACGATGTCGACGGTGCGGTCGGCGAGCGGCAGGACGGAGGCGCCGATGATCGCCGGGTCGATGGTCGGCAGGTCGCCCTGGACGTTGACGACCACGTCGTGGCGCCCCTCCGGATCGACGATGTCGAGCGCCTCAGCGAGGCGGTCGGAGCCCGACGGGTGATCGGCGCGGGTCATCACCGCCAGGCCGCCCGCGGCCTCGACCGTCCGGGCGATCTCGGCGGTATCGGTGGCCACCACCACGGGGCCGATCCCGGCCTCCACGGCCCGGCGCCAGACATGGACGATCATCGCCTCGCCGGCGATGTCGGCCAGCGGTTTGTTCGGCAGGCGGGTCGCGGCGAGGCGGGCCGGGATCAGGACCAGGGGATCAGACATCGAGATTCGGATCCGGATGCGCGGATCGGACGGCCGCGGCAGGAGGCGGGCGGCTGCTTAACAGGCCCGCTCCCGGTTGTCGTCCCCCGGGACAGGCGGGACCGCGGTGGAGAAACGCTGCCAGCCGGTGACAAGCTGGGCCATTCGGTGGAACAATCCTGCGCCGGAGCGACGCGGATCGCGCCGGCGGCATTGTCAGGAGCGGCCCGGAACCGCTAAGGCAACCTCGAAATCTTCCAATGTCCGGTGTCCGAGCCCGCTCGCCCGTGTCAGGCGCGCGTTCGGCACGGCCGAGTTGCGAGAAGCGCATGAACTCGTTCGAGGTGAACAAAGTCCTGGGCGCCGTCCTTGGCGCCCTGCTGTTCGCGGCCGGATCGGGTTTCGTCGCCGAATTGATCTACCATCCGAAGCCGGCGGGCAAAGCCGGCTACGACCTTCCCGAGCCGGAGCCGGTGGCCGCCGCCGCGGCCCCCGAGGCCAAGGTCGAGCCGATCGCGGTCCGGCTGGCCAGCGCCAATGTCGAGAAGGGCGAGGCCGGCACCAAGGCCTGCCATGCCTGCCACAACTTCGAGAAGGGCGGCCCGAACAAGGTCGGCCCCGATCTGTACGGGGTCGTGGAGCGGCCGAAGGGTTCGCATCCGGGTTTCGAGTATTCGGCCGCCATGAAGGAGAAGGGCGGCGCCTGGACGTATGCCGACCTCGACGAGTTCCTCACAAACCCGAAGGGCTACGTGAAGGGCACCAAGATGTCCTTCGCCGGCATCGCTTCGCCCCAGGAGCGGGCCAACGTCATCGGCTACCTGCGCACGCTCGCCGAGACGCCCAAGCCGCTGCCGGCCGTCGAGAAGGGTGACGCCCCGGCGGCCGCGCCTGCGGCGGCCAAGCCGGAAGACAAGCCGGCGGCCGCGCCCGCACCGGAGAAGCCTTCCGCCGACAAGCCGGCCGCCAACACGGCGTCCGAGGGTAAGGCCAGCCCGGCGAAGCCCGCCGATACCGGCACCGCCAAGCCGGCCGAGGAGAAATCCCCCGGCAGCCCGCGGGCGACCGGCGAATCGAGCGACCGCAATGCGCCGGCGCCGCCCGCCAATGCCCACGACAGCGACCAGAAGGGTGCGCCGTCGAGCCTGATTCCCGCCGAGCCGACCGCGCCCAGCGCTCCGGCTGCCAAGGAACCCCCGGCACAGGCCAATCCCGAGGCGGTCGATCGGGCGAAGGATCTGGAGGTCGGTAGCCCGACCAAGGATCTGAACGCGCCGCTGCCGACCCCGCAGCCGCTGCCGAAGGAGTAAGCGGCACGGCCGGGTGCGGGGGCTGAGGACGGTCCCGCCCCCCGCGTGTCAGGCGCGTTGCGCCGGCATGGCTCCGGGTGCGGCCCTTGCTCTATGGCGGCCGCATCCCGGCATCCTGCCGGATTGAGAACCGCGTAGGATTCCTTGGCTGACCGAAGTCCCGATGTGGTGGAGCGGCGGGCGCCCCTGCCGCTGCTCGTCGCCGTGACCATGACCGGAACGGTGGCGCTGCACATCTTCGTGCCGGCCCTGGCGGCGGCGGCCATGGACCTCGGCACCAACGCCGCCGGCGCGCAGCTGACGATCACCGTCTACCTGATCGGGCTCGCGGGCGGTCAGCTGCTCTACGGCCCGCTCTCGGACCGGTACGGCCGGCGCCCGATCCTGATCGGTGGCCTCGGGCTCTATCTCGCCGGGCTGCTCCTCGCGATCCCGGCGCCGAATATCGGAGTCCTGATCGTCGCGCGCATCCTGCAGTCGCTCGGTGCCTGCGGCTCGCTGGTGATCGGCCGGGCGATGGTTCGCGACGTCTCGACCCGGGAGGACGCCGCCCGGAAGCTCGCGATCCTTACCACCGCGATGACGCTGACGCCGGCGCTGGCTCCGGCGGTCGGCGGCGTGGTGAGCGAGGCCTTCGGCTGGCGCGCGGTGTTCGTGGTGCTGGCCGGACTCGTCGCCGTGCTGGGGACCTTGGTGGTGTTCACGCTGCCCGAGACCAACCGCCACAAGGTGGCGCTGCCGGGTTTCGTCGCCGTGCTCGCGGGCTACCTCCGGCTGGTGCGGATCCCGGTGTTCCGCGCCTACCTGGTGGCGGGGGCCTGCGGCGGGACGAGCCTCTACGCCTTCCTGGCGGTGGCGCCGTTCCTGCTCGTGGACCGGCTCGGGCGCTCGTCGCAGGAGGTCGGGTTCGACTGCCTGATCGTGGTGTTCGGCATGGTCGGGGGCGCGGTGCTGGCGAGCCGCCTCGCGGCCCGGGTCCCGATCCGCAAGGCCGCACGGAGCGGCAACCTCCTCTGCATCGCGGCGGCGCTCACACTGCTGATCGTGGACCGTACCGGGATGCTCGGCGTCGTCAGCCTGATCGTGCCGCTCTTCGCCTACGCGGTGGGCGTCGGTCTGCTCAGCCCCAACGCGGTGGCTGGGCTGATGAACGTCGATCCGCACGCGGCCGGCACAGCCTCCAGCCTTTACGGCTTCACTCAGATGACCTTCGGGGCGCTGTTCACGGTCGCCGCCTCGGCCTGGCCCGCGACCTCGGCGACGCCCGTCGCGCTGGCGCTCCTCTCGGCCGGGCTGATCGCGGCCTTCGCGCTCCGGCGGGCCTGATCCGGAGACCGGTCGCTACGCGCGCACCGTCTCCACCGGGCCGGCGATGCCTTCGTGAAACCCGGAGACGAGGTCCAGCCACAGCAGGCGCGCGGGATCGACCGGTCCCGGCAGGGTGAGCCGCCCCGGCGGCACGGGGGTGAAGCCGAACCGGCTGTAGTAGGGCGCGTCGCCCACCAGGATCACCAAGCCTTCCCCCGCCGCCCGCGCCGCTTCGATCGCCGCGCGGGTCAGGGCCGCACCGATGCCGCGGCCCTCGAAACTCGGATCCACCGCCAGCGGACCCAGCATCACGAAGGGCATCGTCCCGGTTCGCACCGGACCCATGCGCACCGAGCCGACGAGGAAGCTGCCCACCGAGGCGGTGACGCCGAGATCGATGCGCTCGGCCGCACCTTCGCGGAGACGGTAGGCCGTGCGGGCGTAGCGACCGGGGCCGAAGGCTCTGGCGTGGAGGCGCTCGATAGCGGGGGCATCCTCCGGCCGTTCCGGCCGGATGACGAGGGACAGGTCGGTCACGGCATGCTCGCGGGTCGGACGGCCGCCGCGTAGCAGCGTCGGGCGCGACCCGCAAACCGCCGGCTACTCGGCGGCTGCCAGCGCGGGTCGTCCGCCGCCCTGGGTCAGCTTCAGGAAGCCGAGGGCCGAGAGCCAGATCACCGCGCCGCAGGCCGAGGCGACGCCGAGGACCAGCGCGAAGCCGCCGCGGTCGTGCAGGACGGCGATC
The DNA here is from genome assembly GCF_056403155.1 of Methylobacterium sp. P3_A11. NCBI lineage: Bacteria > Pseudomonadati > Pseudomonadota > Alphaproteobacteria > Hyphomicrobiales > Methylobacteriaceae > Methylobacterium > Methylobacterium sp. P3_A11. The sequence continues at coordinate 46,948 of NZ_JBFUGA010000005.1, read as the reverse complement.
GCCGGTACCACGAAGCCGCTCGCCGTGAACCCCACGAAGTAGCGCACGCTGTATGCCCGAGCCCGGTAGGCGGGCGGGACGTAGCGGGCGATCATCGCGTCGTTGATCACCACCTGCCCGTAGATCGCGGTCATGCCGAGGACGAGCCCGGCGAGCAGCGGCAGGCCGGTTGAGAGGGCGGCGATCCCGAGCCCCAGCGGCTGAAGCACCGACAGGGCCACGAAGAGGGACGGCAGGCTGTAGCGGTCGATGAGGCGGCCCATGGCCAGCTGCATCAGGGCTCCGAACAGGAACACGCCGGTGGCGAGCGATCCGGTCAGCGCCAGCGGCAGGCTCTGCCCGATGCCCTCGTCGATCACCTTGGGCAGACTGATCGTCGTGAGGTTGAAGGTCAGTCCGCCCGCGAAGATCGACAGGGCGAACATGGCCATCAGCGCCCAGGGCCGCGTCACCGGGATCACGGCGGCTCCCCCGGTCTTCCGGCCGGCGGTCTCGCCGTCGCCCGGCACGAGGGCCAGGAAGGCGATCCCGCAGGCGAGGCAGACGAGGCCGGGCACCACGAAGGCCACCCGCCAGCTGATGGCGGCGGCCAGCAGCGCCGTGAGGCCGGAGGCCGAGGCCGCGCCGAAATTGCCCCAGACGCCGTTGATGCCGAGGTCGCGCCCGAGCCGGCGGGCATGGGTCACCAGCATGGCCGAGCCGACCGGATGGTAGATCGCCGAGGCGACCCCCAGCACGCACAGCCAAAGGGCGAAGCCGAGCGGGGTGGAGGCGCTCGCCACGCCGAGGCAGGACAGGCCGTACCCGAAGAAGAACACCGCCAGCATGGTGCGCCGCCCGAACCGGTCGGCGAGGGAACCCATCGGCAGGGAGCAGAGGCCGAATGCCACGAAGGCGCCGGTGGCAAGCCCGATCAGCTCCCCGTAGCCGAGCCCCGTCTGGGCCGCGATGGCGATGACCGCGGTCGGGTAGATCAGCAGGACGAAATGATCGAGGGCGTGCGCGACGTTCACGAAGCGCAGGGTGCGGCGGGACAGCGTATCCGAATCCATCGCGGCGTATCCTCCGGGACGGCCTCCTGATAGCCTGACCCGATGGCGATGTTGGGTCGGATATGTATGCGAACGGGCCATTGTTGACGGCGGGGCGCGCCGCGGCGGGCCGGTCGACCGATGCGGTCGATTACCAGGACGTGCCCCGCCCGGTGGCGGTGATGCCCAAGACCTACGCGGCCGGCATGCATCTCGCCCGGCACTTCCATCCCCGCGCGCAACTGCTCTATGCCACGGCCGGCCTGATGATGGCCTTCGCGGACGACGGCACCTGGGTCGTGCCCGAGGGGCACGCCCTCTGGATCCCGCCGCGCCTCCCGCACGCGGTCGCCACCCACGGCGCCGTCTCGATGTGCTCGGCCTATCTCGATCCGGCCGCCGTCCGATCCTTCCCGGCGAGCTGCCGGGTGATCGCGGTGTCCCCGTTGCTCGCATCCGCGCTCACGGCCCTGGCGGAGGAGCCCGTCCTCTACGCGGTCGATGGCCGGGGCGGCCACCTCGCCGCCCTGGTGCTCGACGAGATCGGCCGAGCCCCCGCGACGCCGCTGGCTCTGCCGCTCCCGCGCGATCCGCGCCTGCGCCGGGTCTGCCTCGGGCTGATCGATGATCCGGCTTCGGACGAGGACCTCGACGCCTGGGCCGGCCGCGCTGGGGCCAGCCGGCGCACGCTGACGCGGGGGTTCCGGACCGAGACGGGTCTGAGCTTCGGCGACTGGCGGGCTCGGGCTCGGGTGATCCGGGCGCTGGCCCTTGCGGCCGAGGGACGGCCGCCGCGGACGGTTGCGGCGGCCGTGGGCTATCGGAGCGCGCAGGCCCTGCGGATGACCATGGCGCGGGTGCTCGGTCCGGCGCGCCCACTCCGTGGCGAGGGTGCCGACTGATCGCCGTCTAGTGCATCGATCCAAACGAACGCGTCAGAGAAGTTTGGAGAAATTGATGCACCAACAAAGCCTAGGGCTCATGCGCGGGAACGAAGTGACGGCGTCTGAGCACTAGGCGGCCTGCCGGGGTTCCTCGAACAGCTCGTCGGCAGGCCCGAAGAACTCGAACTTCACCCGTTCGGCCGGGACGCCGTGGCGCATCAGCCCGGTGACCAGATCCCGCAGAAACGGCTTGGGACCACAGAGGTAGTAGGTCGCGCGGGCGTGCGGGGTGTGCTGCACGAGCCAATCCGCCGTGATCAGGCCCTGGACATCGTAGTCTTCGCCCTGCCGGTCCCCGGCCTCGGGCTCGGCATAGAAGGTCGCGACCTGCGTGTTCCGCGCGCGGGTCGCCAAGCCTCGGGCATGGTCGCGTAGGGCGTGGACGCGGCCATACAGGGCAGCGTGGATGTACCAGGTCGGTCGGTCAGGGCTCTCCGCCGCGATGGTCTCCAGCATGCTCATCATCGGCGTCAGCCCGACGCCCCCGCTGACCAGCACCACGGGTTCGTCGGTCTGGACATCAAGGGCGAAGTCACCCGCGGGCGCGGCGACCTTCAGCACGGCGCCGGTCCGGACGTGGTCGTGCAGCCAGTTCGAGGCGATGCCGGCCGGCCGACCCGCCGCGGCCTCCCGCTTGACGGTGATGCGATAGGCCCGGTCGTTCGGCGCGCAGGACACCGAATAGTTCCGCTTCAGAACGCCGCGCCCCGGCAGGTCCAGGAGGAAACCGAGATATTGGCCCGCCTGATGCCGCAGCACCGGACCGCCGTCGGCGGGGACCAGCACGAAGGAGCGGATCGTCTTGCTCTCCTGCGTCACGCTCTCGACGACGAAGTCGCGCCACCCGTTCCAGCCGCCCGGCTTGCCGGCGTGGTCGCGATAGATCGCGGCCTCCCGGCCGATCAGCAATTCCGCCAGGAACCAGTAGGCCTCGCCCCAGGCCGTGGCGATCTCGGGCGTGGCGGCCTCACCCAGGACATCCCCGATCGCGCCCAGCAGGGCATCGGCCACGTGGGGATAGTGCTCCGGCAGGATGTTCAGGGCGACGTGCTTCTGCGCGATGCGCTCCACCGCCCCCGCCAGGACACCGAGATTGTCGATGTTGCGGGCGTAGGCGAGCACAGCCTGCGCCAGGGCCTTCGGCTGCGCGCCGCTGTCACCATGATGGGACTGGTTGAAGAGGTCGCGCATCTCCGCATCCGCGAAGAGGCGCTCGTACATGCGCTTCGTGATCGTGAGGCCGTGGGCCTCCAGGGCCGGCACGGTGGCCTTTATGAGGGCGATGGTGGCGGGGGAGAGGGGAGCAGGCATGGTCCGGCCCTAAAGATATATTCAACATATTCCTTTTAGCGCGCCCCTCGAAAAGGCGCAAACAGAATATACCTTATAGGACGAATATTTTTCGCCGCCCGAGAGGTGGAGCCCGGCTGCCGCGCGGCATACGCACCCGACCGGCGCCTCACGCCGCGACGCCCGGCGGCGCGGATCGTCTTCTGGAGTTGAGATGCGGCTGACCCGCTACACGGACTACGCCCTGCGGACTTTGATCTACGTCGGCCTTCATGAGCCCGAGCAGAGTTCGATCGCGGCGATCGCGCGTGCCTACGGCATCTCGGAGAACCACCTCAACAAGGTGGTTCATCAACTGGGACGGCTAGGCCTGATCCGGACGATCCGCGGTCGTGGGGGCGGTCTCCGGCTGGCAAAGCCGCCGGGGGAGATCGTCGTCGGGGCGGTCGTGCGTCAGACCGAGGATGATCTGGCGCTGGTCGAGTGCTTCGGCGGCGGGGCCTGCGCCATCACGGCGCCGTGCCGGCTCCGGCGCGTGCTGGGGGAGGCCCTGGCGGCCTTCCTCGCCGTCCTCGATCGCTACACCCTGGCGGATCTCCTCGGCTCGCCGGACGGGGATGCGATCGCAGCGCTCCTGGGCTTGACCGGTCCGACGCGCGGCGAGCCGCCGACGGGGGCCGCTGCGGAGAGCCTTTCGGACGGCTGACGACCGCAAGCGGTCGTATCATACCTAGGTGCGCTGATCCCAACCCATGGTCGGGCTCAGCGCGTCCGGCGGACGCCCGCCGCCGCGCCGTCGCGCGGGCAGCCGACGATAAGTCCGGCTCATCGTCGGCTGGTATCAGGTCGCCCGCGCCGAGAAATCGATGCGCGGGTCGATCCACACGTAGATCAGGTCCGAGAGCAGGTTCACCGCGAGCCCGAGCAGCGAGAAGATGTAGAGCGTGGCGAACACCACCGGATAGTCGCGCCCGACGATCGCCCGGAACGACAACTCGCCCAGACCGTCCAGCGAGAAGATCGTCTCGATCAGGAGCGAGCCGGTGAAGAAGGCCGAGATGAAGGCGCCCGGGAAGCCCGCGATCACGATCAGCATGGCGTTGCGGAAGACGTGCCCGTAGAGGACACGCCGCTCGGACAGGCCCTTCATCCGCGCGGTCAGCACGTATTGCTTGCGGATCTCGTCGAGGAAGGAGTTCTTGGTGAGCAGGGTCGAGGTCGCGAAGGCGCCGATCACCAGGGCGGTCAGCGGCAGCACCATGTGCCACGCGTAGTCGGTGACCTTGTGCCAGGTCGAGAACCCGTCCCAGCCCTCGCTGGTCAGGCCGCGGAGCGGAAACCACTGGTAGAACGAGCCGCCGGCGAACAGGATGATCAGCATCAGCCCGAACATGAAGCCCGGGATCGCGTAGCCGATGATCACCACGAAGGAGGTGGCGCGGTCGAACCGCTCACCGTCCGTTACGGCCTTGCGGATGCCCAGCGGGATCGAGATCGCGTAGGACAGGAGCGTCATCCACAGGCCGAGCGAGATCGAGACCGGAAGGCGCTCCTTGATCAGCTGGATGACGGTGACGTCGCGAAAATAACTGCGCCCGAAATCGAAGCGGACGTAGTCCCAGAGCATCTTGGCGAAGCGCTCGGGCGCCGGCCTGTCGAAGCCGAACTGCTTCTCCAGCTTGGCGATGAATTCCGGGCTCAATCCCTGTGCCCCGCGGTAGCGCGAACTGGCCTCGCCACCGCCCCCGGCGGACGGCCGACTGGCGCCCCCCAGGTCTCCGGAGCCGCCGGTCACGCGGGACATCGCCCCGTCGCGCTGGCCCTGCAACTGCGACAGCACCCGCTCGACCGGACCGCCGGGGGCGAACTGCACGATGGTGAAGGTGATCAGCATGATCCCGAACAGGGTCGGGATCATCAGGCCGAGGCGGCGCAGGATGTAGGCGAGCATGGTCTCAGTCCCGCCCGATCCGCTTGGCCTTGTCGGCCTCGAACCACCACGTGGCCGGCGCGCCGAGGTCGTATTTCGGCGGGCTGGCCGGGCGGCCGTACACGTCCCAGAGGGCGAGGCGATGGGTCGAGGCGTACCACATCGGCACCCAGTAGCGCCCGGCTCGGAGCACCCGGTCGAGGGCGCGGCTGGCGGTGGTCAGTTCCGCCCGGGACTTGGCGTCGGCGATGGCGGTGAGCAGCGCATCGATTGCCGGGCTCGCGATCCCCGAGAGATTGTTGGACCCCGCGGTGCCGGCCGAGCGGGACCCGTAGGTCTCGCGCAGCTCCGCGCCGGGCGTCACGCCGCTGCTGTAGCGACGCGGCGTGACGTCGAAGTCGAAATCCTTGAGCCGGGCCTGGTACTGCGACGGGTCGACCGTGCGCAGGCTCGCCTTGATCCCGAGAAGCCCCAGGTTGCGGATGAACGGCTGGGTGACCGCCTGGAAGACCGGATCCTCGTCGAGGAATTCGAGGGTCAGGGGCTGGCCGCCGGGCAGCATGAGGCTGCCGCCGGAGCGGGTGCAGCCGGCCTCCCGCAGCAGGGCGTCGGCCCGCTTCAGCAAGGCCCGGTCCTGGCCGGACCCGTCCGAGACCGGCGGCATCCAGGCCTCGCCGAACACCTCCGGCGGCAGGTCGGCCAGGGGCTCCAGCAGGGCGATTTCTTCCGCCGAGGGCTTGCCGGTGGCCTTGAGGTCGGAATTCTCGAAGAACGAGGCCGTGCGCGTGTAGGCCCCGTACATCAGGTTCCGGTTCGACCATTCGAAGTCGAAGCACAGGCCGATCGCCTCGCGGATCCGCGGGTCCCGGAATGCCGCCCGGCGGGTGTTGATCCACCAGCCCTGCGTGCCGCTGGGCCGCGCATCCGGCACCGTCTCGCGGACCACGCGCCCCTCGGCCATCGCCGGGAAGTCGTATCCGGTCGCCCAGACCCGGGCGGTGAACTCCTCGCGGAACGTGAAGGCACCGCTCTTGAACGCCTCGAAGGCCACGGTGCGGTCGCGGAAATACTCGTAGCGGATCGCGTCGAAGTTGTTCTGGCCGACATTCACCGGCAGCTCGGCGGCCCAGTAATCCGGGACGCGCTCCAGACCGATGGAGCGACCGGGATCGACCGTGCCGACCCGGTAGGGGCCGGAACCCAGGGGCGTCTCCAGGGTCGAGGCCTCGAAGTCGCGGGCGCCGTAATAGGCCGCCGAGAAGATCGGCAGTTGCGCCACGAACAGCGGCAGATCCCGGGCGCGGCCCGGCGCGAAGGTGACAACCAGCCGCTCGTCGCCCTCCGCCTGGGCATCGGCCATGTCGCGGATCACTTCGGCGATCTCCGGGTGACCCTTCTCGCGCAGGAGCTTGAGACTGAAGGCCGCGTCCCGTGCGGTGAGCCGCGAGCCGTCGTGGAACCGGGCCTGCGGGCGCAGGGCGAACGCATAGGTCAGTCCGTCCGCGCTCACCGTGACGGAGCGCGCCACCAGCCCGTAGAGCGCGTCCGGCTCGTCGAGGGCGCGGACCATCAGGCTGTCGAAGGTCAGGTTCATGCCGGCGGCCCCGTCGCCGCGCAGCACGTAGATGTTGAGCGTGTTGAAGGTGTTGAGCGACTGGTTTCCGGTCGTCCCCGCGAGCTGCGCCGAGAAGCGCCCGCCGCGCGGCGCCATCGGGTTCACGTAGTCGAACCGCTCGAAATCGGGGCCGTATTTCAGCTCGCCGAAACTGGACAGGCCGTGGCGCACGTCGTCCGCCGCGAAGGCCGGCCGGACCGCCGCGAGGGCGCCGGCCCCGAGGATCAGTCCGCGCCGCGTCGAAGTCCAGGGGGTGCCCGTCAAGCCGGCGCCCTTCAACGCGGCGCCCCGGTCTTGGCGGCGCGGGCCTCGTCGTACCACCACGTCGTCGGGAAGCCGGAACTGGCGTAGAGCGGCAGGATCGCCGGGTGGTTGAACCGGTTCCAGCGCAGGGTCCGCTGCTGATCGGAGGACCATTGGGGCACCACGTAATCGTGGGCGAGCAGGACCCGGTCGAGCGCCCGGGTCGCCGCGATCACGCTCGGCCGGTCCTTGGCGAAGATCACCTTCTCGATGAGCGCGTCGATGCCGGGATCCTTGATCCCAATCAGGTTGCGCGAGCCGGGCTTGTCGGCCGCCGCCGAGCCCCAATACTCGCGCTGCTCGTTGCCGGGCGAGAGCGATTCGCCCCAGTTGGTCGTGGTGACGTCGAAGTCGAAGTTGCGAATGCGGTTCTGGTACTGTCCCTGGTCGATCACCCGCAGGGTGGCGTCGATGCCGATCAGCTTGAGCTGCGCAGAGAACGGCAGGATCACCCGCTCGAAGGTGTTCTGGAATTCCAGGAACTCGACGGTCAGCGGCGCGCCGGTCGCCTTGTCGACCATCTTGCCGCCGCGCAGCTCGTAGCCCGCCTCGCGCAAGAGGCCGACGGCCTCGCGCAGGTTCTTGCGCACGGCCTCGGGACTGTCGTTGACCGGGTTGGCGTACGGCGTCGTGAAGACGGAGGGCGGGACCTTGTCCTTGACGGTTTCCAGGATCGCCTTCTCGTCGCCCTGCGGCAGGCCCGAGGAGGCCAGTTCCGAGCCGAAAAAGTAAGAGTTGATCCGCTTGTACAGGCCGTAGAACAGCGCCTTGTTCATCTCCTCGTAGTTCATCGCGAGGTTGAAGGCCCGGCGGACGCGCGGATCCTTGAACTTGTCCCGGCGGGTGTTGAACACGAAGGCCTGCATGAGGCCCATGCCGCGGTCGGGGAACGCCTCCTTGATCAGGCGCCCCTCCTTCACGGCCGGGAAGTCGTCGTAGGCGGTGGCCCAGTTCCGGGCGATGTTCTCGATGCGGAAATCGTATAGGTCGCCCTTCAGCGCCTCGACCAGCACGGTGCCGTCGCGGAAATACTCGTAGCGCTCGGTGTCGAAGTTGTAGCGCCCGGCATTCACCGGCAGGTCCTTGCCCCAGTAGTCGGGCACGCGGGTGTAGGTGGCGGTGCGGCCGGGCTCGAACTTGGCGAGTCGGTAGGGGCCGGAGCCAAGCGGCGGCTCCAGGGTCGTCTCGGTGACACTGCGTTGCTTGCCGTTGGCGTCCTTGGCGGTCCACCAGTGCTTGGGCAGGATGCGGAGCTGCCCGATCACCTGCGGCAGCTCGCGGTTGCCGGTCTCCGTGAAGGTGAAGGTCACCTCGTGCGCCCCGGTCACCTCGGCCCTGGCGACGGTCTGGTAATAGGCGGCGTAGAACGGGCTGTTGGCCTTCAGTACGTCGAAGGACCAGACCACGTCCTCGGGGGTGATCGGCTTTCCGTCGTGCCAGCGGGCGTTCTCGCGCAGGCGGTACGAGACCGAGCCGAGATCGGGGGCGATCCGCACCGCCTCGGCGAGCAGGCCGTAGGAGGTGAACGGCTCGTCCGAGGATTCGGTCATCAGCGAATCGTAGATCTGCTGGACGCCGCCTTCGAGGTCGCCCTTCAGGCCCGCGACGACGATGTTGAAGTTGTCGAACCCGCCCTGCGCGCCGAAGCGCACCATCCCGCCCTTGGGGGCGGTCGGTTCGGCATAGTCGAAGTGCTTGAAGTCGGGGCCGTATTTCGGCTGGCCCATCAGCGTGATCGCGTGGGTCCACTGGCCGTTGGCGGCCGGAAGGGTGGTCGGCGTCGACGGCATCGCCGCCGGTTCCTGCGCGCGGGCCGGGGCGAGCTGGAGGCATGCGACGAGGAGCGTCGCGGCGAGGAGGCGTCCGGTCGCGGTCTGCGCTGTCACGGGCAGGCTGTCTCCGTTGTGTCGGACCGCGCGTGGCGCGGGTCTCGCGATCTTAACCAGGGTTGCTCATAGGGCGGGAGCGTCAGGCCGTCGACCGTGCGCGCCGGCGCAAGGCGGTGGGCGCCCTGCGGGCGGTGGTGCCGCTCACGCCGCCCGCCCCCGGCGTCCCTCGACCAGCCACATGGCGAGCAGGGCGGCCGCCAGCGCCGCCAGGGCGGCGAGCCCCAGCGCCAGCGGATAGACCTCGACGCCGCGGATGTTGGCGCTGTCGCTGGGCCGGAACCCGATCCAGTCCGCCCCCGACAGGCGTCCGCCCCGCACGGTGGCGAGGCGCGGCACCTGCGTCGCGCCCCCGGCATCCGCGATGCGGCGGATCGAACCGCCCGAACCCTCGGCCACGGCCTTCAGGCGCTCGGTGTCGCTGAAGACGTCGGCGAGTTCGCGCGGATTGGCCGGGCCGACACTGACGAAGGCCACGAGGTTGCCCGAGCGCAGGGTGTGCAGCCCCAGCGTTTCGGCGTCGAACGTCGCGGTGAACAGGCCGGGCTCGCCGGGCTTCAGCGTCAGCGTCGTCACCTTGCCGGTGGGACCCGTGACGGTGACGGGCTCGGCCTGGTCCGCCATGGTCTGGCGCTCGACCCGGACCTCGCGGCCGCGGCCGGTGGTCTGGGCGCGCAGCGCCTCCTCCTCGAGGGCCGGCTCCTTCATGAGCCAGTGGCCGAGGCGGCGCAGGAGGTCGAGATAGGGGCCGCCCTCCTGGTAGCCCCGCGCCCAGAGCCAGGCGTGGTCGGACAGGAGCAGGGCGACGCGGCCTTTGTCCTCCCGCGACAGGGCGAGCAGCGGCAGCCCCTCGGCGCCCGACAGGATCGGCTGGATGCCGGCGCGGGTGCGCGCCTCCACGATGCGCAGCCAGTCGCCCCAGGCGGGCGGGTTCGCATCGGACCCCGGCAGGGCGCGGGTCACCGGGTGGCGCTGGCCGACCTGCGTCGGCGTCGCCTTATAGGGCTTCTCGACCACGCGCCCGTCCGGGTCGCCCGGCAGGATGCCGGCGAGCCGGGTGCGGGCGAGGCTCGCCGGCCCGGCGAATTCGGGGCCGGCCGCGATGAGGAGGGCGCCGCCCTCGCGCACGTAGCGGACGATGTTGTCGAAATAGGCCTGCGGCAGCACGCTCTGGTTGGCGTAGCGGTCGAAGATGATGAGGTCGAAATCCTTGATCTTCTGGACGAACAGCTCGCGGGTCGGGAAGGCGATCAGGGAGAGTTCCGAGATCGGCGTGCCGTCCTGCTTCTCCGGCGGGCGCAGGATGGTGAAGTGGACGAGGTCGACGTTGGCGTCCGACTTCAGCAGGTTGCGCCACGTCCGCTCGCCCTGGTGCGGCTCGCCGGAGACGAGGAGCACCCGGAGCTTCTCGCGGATGCCCTCGATCGGCAGAACCGCGCGGTTGTTCACCGTGGTGAGTTCGCCCGGCAGGGGCTCGACCTCGATCTCCACCACGTTTGGACCGCCATGCTCGATCCGGGTGGTCAACGCGAACGGCTTGTCGGTGGCGACGTCCCGCCGGCCGATCTCCTCGCCGTCGCGGCGCACGGTGACGACCGCGTGGCCGGTGCCGCCGCGTTCCATAACCTCGGCGCGGATCGTCAGGTCCTTGCCGACGATGCCGAATCGCGGCGCCTCCAGGAGCTTGATCTGCCGGTCGCGCTCGTCCAGATGGCCGGTGACCAGCACGTGCAGCGGGGCCTTGATCCCGAGCTGGGCCATCGCGCTCGGGATGTCGTGGACCACCCCGTCGGTGAGCATCACGACCCCGGCGAGCCGCTCCGGCGGCACGTCGGCCAGCGCCTGGCCGAGGGCAGTGAAGAGCTTGGTGCCGTCGTCCCCGTCCTTGGAATCGGGCACGTCGATGAAGCGGGGCTCGATGTTGGTCAGCGCGCCGAAGCGGCGCTGCAGCTCGGCGCGGACCGCGTCGGTCATCTGCGGCCGGTCTCCGAGCTGCTGGGAGCCGGACCGGTCGACCACGATGGCCGCCACGTCCTTCACGGGTTCGCGGTCCTCGCGCACCAGCGCGGGGTTGGTGAGCGCCGCCAGCACCAGGGCGAGGACGAGGACGCGCAGCAGCGCGGTCCGGCCCCGCGCCAGGACGGCGAACACCGCCAGCACGGCGACGATCACGCCTAAGGCGGCGAGGGCCGGCCACGGGAGGAGGGGTGTGAAGCTGAGGCTCAGCATGGGGCGGAGCACTCCGGATCCGTGAGGCGACGCCGCGCTTCGTTCCGGGCACCGCTCTGTTCACACGACGACTCGGACAAGCGCGACGTGCTCCCTCTCCCGTGCGGGAGAGGGTTGGGGTGAGGGATGAGAAGGTCCAGGATCGAGCACGCCGTCGATGTGCCGACAGCGCGCGCTATGGTCGGAGAGGTCTCACCCCTCACCCTGTCCCTCTCCCGCACGGGAGAGGGGACCCACGCCCTGTCCTGCTGCCGCATCGCCGCGCGCCCGCTTCGGATCTGCAGACGCGCAGAGGCGGGAGAGGATGCGGCCTCGCGCCGTGTGTCCGGACCCATCACTGCCCCAGCCGCTCCAGCAGCGCAGGCACGTGGACCTGATCCGCCTTGTAGTTGCCGGTGAGCGTGTACATCACGATGTTGACGCCCCCGCGGAAGGCCATCTCCCGCTGGCGCTGGTCGCCGCCGACCACCGGGTAGAGCGGCTCGCCGCCGCGCCCCACTGCCCAGGCGGCCGCGAGGTCGTTGCCCGTGATGATGATCGGACTCACCCCGTCGCCGGCCCGGGCCGGACGGCGCTCGGCACCCTCCGCGGCGGGGGGCAGGGCCTCCACCCAGGTCTGGCCGGTGGCGTAGCGGCCCGGGAAGCTGTCCACGAGGTAGAACGCCTTGGTCAGCACGTGGTCCAGGGGCACCGGCTCCAGTTCCGGCACCTCGAGCGTCGCGAGCATCTTCCGGAGATAGGCCCCCTCCGGTGAGGGCGGCCCCCCCGGCCGGGCGGTGAGCCCGTCGCGGGTGTCGAACAGGACCGTGCCGCCGTTGCGCATGAACGCGTCGATCTTGCGGATCGCGACGTCCGAGGGTTGCGGCCGGTTCGGTGCGATCGGCCAGTAGATCAGCGGGTAGAAGGCCAGCTCGTCCTTGGCCGGATCGATTCCGGCGGGCTCGCCCGGCTCCAGGGCGGTGCGCGCGGCGAGCATCTGGGTCAGGCCGGTCAGCCCGGTCCGGCTCGCCTCGTCGACCGCCGAATCGCCCGTGATCACGTAGGCGAGCCGGGTGACCAGCGCGGATTCGATTCCGTTCGGCCGGTTGGCTGGGGGCTCCTCGGCATGCGGCGACCGGACCGGCAGGGCAGCGACCAGCATGAGCCCTGCGACCGCCAGGATCGCCGGGCGTCCGCGCAGGCGGCTCGCCAATCCTCCGCGGCGCAGGAAGCCGCCGAGCCACAGGCCCGCCAGGGTGTCGAGGGCGAGCAGCAGCAGCGCCAGGGTGAACAGGGTCGGGCGCAGGTCGAGGGTCTCCGCCCCGGCGAGGGAGCCGAAGCGGGCGCCTTCGAGCGCCACGGTGTCCAGGGGCTTCAGACGGTCGTCCGGCTTCAGGGCGTTCACGCTGATGCCTCCGTCGGGAGGGCCGTAGAAGCCCGGGGGATGCTCGGGCGTCGCCCGGTCGGCGTAATCGGCCGACACCGCCGTGGCCGAGGGGGGGGGCGAGCCCAGGGCGCCGAAGCCGTCGAGGGTCACCCGCGGGGCGAGCACGGGGGCGGCGGCCCGCGGCGTGTCGCCCTGGACGGGCGCCGCGGCACCGGCCAGCCCCACGACACGCCGGAGCATGTCGATGAACAGGCCCGAGAGCGGCAGGTTCGACCACGTGGTGTCGGCGGTGACGTGGAACAGCACGATCGTGCCCTGCCCGCGCTTCTGCGCGGTGACGATCGGCGTGCCGTCCTGGAGCGACGCCCAGGTCCGGTTCGGCAGGTCGCCGTCCGGCTCGGCCAGGATCTGGCGGCGCACGCCGATATCGGCCGGCGGCGTCAGGCCGGCGAAGGGACTCTCGGGCGGGAAGGGCGCGATCGTCTTCGGGCTGTCCCAGGAGAGGGTGCCGCCGAGCGTCCGGCCGCCCCGGCGCAGCCGCACCGGAACGAGGGGATCGTTGCCGGCGGCGAGCCGCGGGCCGGCGAAGCGCAGGAGCATCCCGCCCTCCTTCACGAAGGCCTCGATCCGGGCGGTGGTCTTGTCGTCGAGGGCGCCGACGTCGGCGAGCACCAGGACCGAGACCTGGTTGTCGAGGAGCTGATTGATCGATTCCGCGATCCCCTTGGCGCCCCGCGGTTCCTGCACGTCGGCGAAGGGCTGGAGCGCCCGGGCGAGGTAGTAGGTCGGCGCCAGGAGGGGCTGTGCCTGATCGAGGGTGCCGCCGAAGACCAGGCCGACGCGACGGCGCTTGCCGCGCTCGTCCTGCAGCACCACGGCGCCCGCGGAACGCTCGCCCGCGATCTCCAGGCGGCTGATGCTGTTGCGCAGTTCCACCGGCATCTCGAAGGTGGCGTCCGCCTCGGTGGCGTCGGCCGCGAAGGCGAAGTCGCGTTCGGCGAGGGGCAGTCCCTTCTGGTCGAGGGCGCGGATCACCCCGGCATCGCGCCCGTTCGGCGCCGCCCGCAGGGCGTGGGTGACGAGCTTGCCGCCATTCTCGGTGGCGGTGAGCGCCAGGGCCGGTGGGCGGTCGGCCCGCAGGATCGTCAGCGCGGCGCCGCTGCCGCCGACGAGATCGGCCAATCCCTTGGTGAAGCGCGTGTCCTCGGCTCCGGCCACGCCGTCGCTGATCCAGACCAGTCCGGCGCCCCGGTTCTTGTCGAGGAAGGTTTCTATCGTCGCGAGATGCGAGTCGCGGGCGGGGAGGATAGGCCGCGGCGCCAGGGCGCGCAGGCGCTCCAGGGCGGCGGCGGGCGTCTTCGCCTCGAAGGCCGCGGGGGCGTCGGCCAGACCGATCACCGCCACCGGGCGGCCGTCGCGGGCGGCACCCTCGACGGCGTCGGTGGCGACGCGCAGCCGGTCGCGCCAGTCGTGGGCGGACGGGAAGCCGTTGTCGAGCAGCACGAGCAGGGCGCTGCGGCCGCCGCCGGCCCCGACGCCCCCGGCGTTCCACACCGGACCGGCCACCGCCAGGATCAGGGCGGCGGCGATCAGGAGACGCAGGATCAGCAGCCAGGGCGGCGTGCGCGCCGGGGTCTGCCGCTGCGGGATCAGGTCGGCCACGAGCTTCAGCGGCGGGAAGTTGATCCGCCGCGGGCGCGGCGGCGTCACCCGCAGCAGGAACCACAGGGCGGGCAGGCCGATCAGGGCGGCGAGCGCCAGCGGGGCGGCGAAGGTCAGACCCAGCATGGCGGCCTCACTCCGTGCCGCGGGCGGCGATGAGCGTGGCGAGCCGCAGGGCCGCCTCGCTCGCCGGCCGGTCCGTGCGGTGGATCGTCAGCGTCCAGCCCTGTCCGCGGGCGATGGCGGCGAGCGCCGCCCGGTGCTCGGCGATCCGGGCGCGATAGCGCGCGCCCCAGGCATCGGCGTCGCCGATATCGAGGCTGAGGCTGCCCTCGAGGTCGTGCAGCACGGCCTGCCCGGTGAACGGGAAGGTCTCCTCGATCGGGTCGACGATCATCAAAAGATGCCCGCGGCTGCCGCGGCCGGCGAGGCTCTGCACCGAGGCGGCGATCCGGTCGGGCTCGGCGAGGAAATCGCCGATCAGCACCACCTCGTCGAAGCGGGCCGGGCTCGCCCGGGGCGGCAGGTCCTGGGCGAGACCCGCCGCGTCGGCCACGAGGGCCTGCGCCAGCCGCTCGACGATTCCCCGGGATGCGCTGGCCCGGGTCAGCCCGAGAAGGCCGACTCGCTCGCCGCCCTCCACGAAGGCGTCGGCCAGCGCCAGCCCGAGGATCAGCGCGCGCTCGATCTTGGAGGCCGATGCCAGGTCCGAGGCGAAGCCCATGGAGGCCGAGCGGTCGATCCACAGCCAGATATTGTGGGCCGCCTCCCATTCGCGCTCGCGCACGTAGAGCCGGTCGTCCCGGGCCGAGCGGCGCCAGTCGACCCGGGCGGCGGCTTCGCCGGTGACGAAGGGACGGAACTGCCAGAAGCTCTCGCCCGGCCCGGCCCGCCGTCGGCCGTGAAGGCCGTGGGCCAGCAGGCTCGACACGCGCCGCGCCTCCAGGACGAGGCGGGGCATCTTGTCCGACAGGGCGGTCGCGCCCTCGCTTTCGCGCCGGCCGGGTACGCGCCTGCCCGCGTCGAGGATGTTCGTCGCGACCATCGTCAGCGCCGCCCGTCTGCACGGCTGCGCGCCGGCGATGGTTCGAACCTGCGCATGGTCTTCACGTCAGCCGGCATCCACCCAACTCGAAAATGCGTCCGGATCAGATCTTCTCCGCGAGCTTGGCGATCAGACCCTCGATGGTCTCCCCGTCGGCGCGGGCGGTGTAGCTCAGCGCCATCCGGTGCTTGAGCACCGGCTCGGCGAGCGCCTTCACGTCGGCCACTGAGGGCGCGACCCGGCCCTCGATCAGCGCCCGGGCGCGGGCGGCGAGGGTCAGCGCCTGGCTGGCCCGGGGACCGGGACCCCAGAGGAGCTTGTCCTTGACCAGGGCGTCCCCGCCATCCGGCCGGGCGGCGCGCACGAGGTCGAGGATCGCCTCGACCACGGCCTCGCCGACGGGGAGGCGGCGCACGAGGCGCTGGGCGGTCAGCAACTGCTCGGTGGACATCACGGCGCGGGGGCGCACCTCGTCGACGCCGGTGGTCTCGATCAGGATCCGGCGCTCGGCGGCGCGGTCGGGATAGCCGACGTCGATCTCCAGGAGGAACCGGTCGAGCTGCGCCTCCGGCAGCGGGTAGGTGCCCTCCTGCTCGATCGGGTTCTGCGTCGCCAGCACGTGGAACGGGCGCGGCAGGTCGTGACGGGCGCCGGCCACCGAGACGTGGCCCTCCTGCATGGCCTGGAGCAGAGCCGATTGGGTCCGCGGGCTCGCCCGGTTGATCTCGTCGGCCATCAGGAGCTGGGTGAAGACCGGCCCCTGCACGAACCGGAAGGCGCGGCGACGCTCGGCATCCTCCTCCAGGATCTCGGTGCCGAGGATGTCGGAGGGCATCAGGTCCGGGGTGAACTGCACGCGCCGCGCGTCGAGGCCCAGCACGGTGCCGAGCGTCTCCACGAGCTTGGTCTTGGCCAGCCCCGGCAGGCCGACCAGCAGGCCGTGGCCCCCCGCCAGGATCGTCACGAGGGCGAGATCGACGACCCTCTCCTGACCGAAGATCACCCCGTGGATCGCGTCTCGCGCCGCGCCGACGGCGGCGAGGCAGCTCTCCGCGGTCGCCACGATGCCGTCGTCGAGGGTCGTGGCCGGGCTGGTCCCCTGCGTCATGCCGATATCCATCTCCTGCGCGGATCCTCGAAAGGGCCTGCCGGTCAATCCTGCAAGTGTGGGGCGGATGATACCGGGCTGGCAAGGTCGGGATCGCCGCACGCTGTTCCCGGACGCTTTTCCCCCGGCGCTGCCGGGGTTTGCAGCCGCCGCTGTCCCAGACGGGAGCGGCAGGGTGGACCCCGGTCCGGGACGGAACGGCGCGCGGGCTGCGGGAGCGGCGTCCCGATCAGCGGGACCCCGCGCACCGGCGGTCGCAACGGGCAGTGTGGACCGGGCCTTCTTGGACCGGGCCTTGGCGCAGGCGGCCGACACCTTTAGGAAGGCGCCCAAGCCGGCGCAGTCCCGTCCGCGACCGTCGAGCCGGCCGAACCCCCTGATGTCTCTCGCGGATCGCGGCGTGGGCAGCGTTGCGGGCTTCCCGTCTATCCGGACCTGACCATGCGCCTTCGAGATGTGTTCGTTGCCGGATCGTCGGAGAAAGCCGGCCTCGCCGGAGCGGCGCAATCCCTCGCGCGCCCGCTGGCCCGCCGCTTCAAGCGGCGCCGCCACGGCGAACCTCGGCAGGCGGACCTCGTTCGTGCGGTCAAGGAATCCGGCCTGTTCGACCCGGCTTGGTACGCGCGGCGCTATCCCGACGTCGTCGGCGAGGGGCTCGATCCCGCGCTCCACTACGCGGTCCATGGCGGCCGCGAGGGGCGCTGGCCGCATCCGCTGTTCCACGGCGACCTCTACCTCGATTCCGTTCCGGGGCTGCGGGCCGAAGGCATCAATCCGCTGCTCCACTACGTCGACCGCGGCGCCGCGGCGGGCATCCGGCCCAACCCGCTGTTCGATCCGGACTGGTACGCCACGCGCTATCTCGGCGGCGCCGAGAACCGCGGCCGGGCGTTCTTCGATTTCCTGAGCCGGACCGACACCGACCCGTCGCCGCTGTTTGACACCGCCTGGTACCTGTCCCGCTACCCGGATGCCCGCGCCGCAGGCGGCAACGCCCTGAGCCACTTCTACGAGACCGGCCGGAAGCAGGGCTACCTGCGCAATCCGGAGGAATTCGCCGGCCTGTCCCGGCACGTCGACCTGATCCGCCGGTCGGGCCTGTTCGATCCCGAATTCTACCGCGGGCGCTGCCCGGAGGCGGAGACCAGCGGTCTCGAGCCACTGGAGCATTACGTGATGGCCGGCGGCTACCGCCGCTACGCCCCCCATCCGCTGTTCGATCCGGACTGGTACGCCGCGCAGGCCCCCGCGGTGCGGGCCGACAGTCTCAACCCCCTGGTCCACTACCTGGAACACGGCGCCGAAGAGGGGCTCGACCCCGGTCCCTGGTTCGACACGCGCTGGTACCGCGCGACATACCTCGCCGACGACGAGGCTGGGCTGAACCCGCTCGTCCACTACCTCACCGATGGCGGGCGCGGCACCAGCCCGTCGCCGCGCTTCGACGCCCCCTGGTATCTCGCCCGCTACCCGAAGGTGGCAGCCCTCGGCCTGAACCCGCTCATCGACTACGTCACCACCGGCCTGGAGGCGGGGCGCCTGACCCGCCGCGTTCCCGGCGCCGCGGTGCCGGAGGCCTCCGACGCGCGCCTGTCCTGCCTGAAGCGCACGCCCCGCCGGCACGGCCGCACGGCGCTGTTCATCACCCACTGCCCCGAAGGGCGGATCCGCGGCCATGTCGAGCCCTACCTGAAGGCCTTCGCGGAGAACGGCGCCGACATCGTCCTGATCATCGCCGCCGACCAGCAGAAGAACGCCGTGCCGCAGGCGATCCTGGATCTCTGCGCCTCCGTCTACCTGCGCGACAACCGCGGGTTCGATTTCGCGGCCTGGGCGCATGTCCTGCTGGAGGACACCGACCTCCTGGATTCCGACACCCTCTATCTCGCCAATGACAGCCTCGTCGGCCCCCTCGACCGGGACGACTTCGCCGGGCTGCTCGCCAAGATCGACGCCTTCCCGGAGGCGGTGATCGGGCTCGCCGACAACTTCTACTACAGCCACCATCTGCAGAGCTTCTTCCTGGCCCTGAAGAAGCGCTGCCTGTCGTCCTACGCGTTCAGCCAGTTCCTCCTGTCGGTGGCGAACTGGCCGGACAAGAATTCGGTGATCACCGAGTACGAGCTGACCTTCTCCGGGCGGATGCGCGCCGCCGGCCTCGGCATGCGCAGCCTGTTCTCGGCCCAGAACAAGCACATGTCGCTGGTCAACGACCCCCGCAACAACCGCACCCTGTTCGACTGGGAGAACATGCTCAGCCAGGGCTTCCCGTTCGTGAAGCGCTCGCTGCTGGGCGAGCACGCCGCGATCGGCGGGGCGGCGGTGCGGGAGGCGATTGCCGAGCGCGGCTTCGACCTCGACCGGCTCGACGTGACCTACACCTATCCGGGCGGGCGGATCTGGGCGGACCTGCGCAGGCCCCAGGCGCCGGAGCGCCCGCTGCGCGTCGCCTACGTCTCGCCGATGAACTACGCCAACGGCCTCGGCGTCGCGGCCCGCAGCTACGCCCGCGCCCTGCACCGCGCGCCCTTCGCACTGAACGTCCACCCGATGGAGCGGCCGTTCCACGTCCACGCCCGGGTCGCGCCCGCGTGGCAGGCCCGGACGTTCTCGGGGCCGGCGGATGTCGCCCTGGTGCATTTCAACGGCGACAGCTGGCACTCGCTGATGAGCGACCGGCAGCGGGCGATCGCCGCGGAGGCGCGGCTGAAGATCGGGCTGTTCGTCTGGGAGACCTCCCACGTGCCCGGCGGCTGGCTGCCGACCGTCGATGGCCTCGACGCGATCTGGGCGCCCACGGAGTTCTGCGCGGCGATCTTCCGGCAGATCACCGACATCCCGGTCGACGTCGTGCCCTACGTGGTCGAGAACGAGGCCGGCGAGCCGGTGAGCGCCGCCGCCAAGGCGAACCTGCGCAAGGCCTTCGCGATCGACCCGTCCAAGCGGGTGATCCTCTACGCCTTCGACGGCTCGAGCTACCTCGCCCGCAAGAACCCGCACGCGCTGATCCGTGCCTTCCGGGCGGCCGGGCTGGGGCAGGCGGGCTGGCAGCTCGTGCTCAAGACCAAGCACGTCTTCGACCTGCCGGAGGAGGGCAAGAAGCTCCTCGACCTCGTGGGCACGTCGGGCGACGTGGTGGTGATCGATCAGCCCTTGTCCCAGAACGAGCTCGGCGCGCTGTTCGACCTCTGCGCGGTCTACGCCTCGTCGCATTCCTCGGAGGGTTTCGGCCTGACGATCGCCGAGGCGATGGAGATGGGCAAGGTCGTGGTCGCCACCGATTACGGCGGCTGCCGCGACTTCCTCGACGCCACCTGCGGCTTCCCCGTCAAGGCGGAGGTCACGGCCCTCGACCAGACCTACGGCCCGTACCTGCGCGGCGCCGAGTGGGGACAGGTCGACGAGGCGGACCTCACCCGTGCCCTCAACGACGCGGCCCGGGCCGTGACCGGCGGCGACGCGGCCCGGATCGGCGCCGCCGCCCGGGCGCGGATCCGCGCGCGGCTGTCGATCGGCGCGGTGGCCTCCGCCATGGAGGCGAGCCTGACCCGCCTCCTGGCCGCCGAACGGTCCTGATTCCCCGGAGACCCGACCCGTGTTGAAGAAGAAGCCGGCTCCGGCCCCGTCGACCTCCTGGGGCACAATCGCCTGGCCGGACGCGATCCTGCCGCTGCCCCTCGACGCGCAGTTTCGCCCTGTCGACGAGCGTCGGCTCGCCCAGATTGCCGCCGGCCAGCTACCGGCCTGCCGGGCGATCTTCGTCGCCCCCGCGGCCTCCGAGCTGCGCCCCGACCTCGTGGCGCACCTGATGCGCGCGATGGCCGAGCGGCCCGATATCGGCATCTTCTACGGTGACGACGCCGTGGTGGATGGCGCCGGCCAGGTCCGCAGCGTCCACTGCAAGCCGGCCTTCAACCCGGCCCTGCTCATGGCCGATGACTATGTCGGCTTCCCGCTCCTCATCCGGGTCACGGCTCTGGCGAACCTGACGCCGGACTTTCCGCGGCGCCACGGGAGTGCCGCGTGGTTCCGGCTTCTGCTGGGCGCGGTCTCCGCAGGCATCGGGATCGACCGGATCCCGCAGACCCTGATCGCCTCGCCGCTGGAACGCCCGAAGGCGACGCGCACGGCCCGCGCCCACGCCCTCGACCGGTGGTTCGAGACGTCCGGCATGCCGCTACGCGCCGCCCCCGGGCTGACCGCGGACACGCTTGAGATCCGCAGGACCTTCGACGCGCGGCCAGCCGTGACCCTGGTCGTGCCGACCAACCAGAGCCGCCCGAAGGACGATCAGGGCCGCGCCGTCGAGGGCGCCAAGCCCCACGTGATCAACCTGCTCGATAGCCTCGGCCGCAGCACCTACCCGTCCGACAGGATCCGCGTGCTGATCGGCGACGACGTAGCCGACGACGCGATCTATCGCGGCCGCTCCGACCGCTTCGCCGTGACCCGCCTGCTGACGACCCGTGCTCCAGGCGAGCGGTTCAACTACGCGGCCAAGATGAACACCCTCTGGCGCGCGGCCGAGACCGACTGCGTCATCCTGATGAACGACGACCTCGTCATGCGCCGGCCCGGCTGGATCGAGGCGCTCCTGACCTTCGCGCTGGATCGCGGCGTCGGCGGCGTCGGCGGCCGGCTGCTGTTCCCCACCGGCAGGATCCAGCATGCCGGCATGACCGGCGGCATCTTCGACGTGTTCGCCCACCCCTGGTACAACCGGGACGCGGCCGAGCCGACCTACGGCGACTGGGCTCTCGCGCAGCGCGACTGCTCGGCGGTGACCGGGGCGCTGTTCGCCACCCGCAAGGCGGTGCTGGAGGCCGTGAACGGCTTCGACGAGCGCTTCGCCCTCGACTTCAACGACGTCGACCTGTGCCTGAAGATGCGCCAGCTCGGCTACCGCATCGTCTACACGCCCTTCGCCGAGATGGCGCACCACGAGAGCGCTTCGCGGCAGACGAGCTTCGCCCCGGGCTCGCAGATCGCGCGCTTCCTGCGCCGGTGGCACGACGTCCTGGCCGAGGATCCCGCCTACAGCCCGCAGCTGCGCACCGACACCGACGTGGTCGCCCCGCGCGCCGACGCGACGCGGTGGATCACGGAGCGGCTTGCGAACGCGGCGGCGTAGCGCCGGCGGCCTGGAGACATCCTCCGCTCCGGCCTCATCCCGTCGCGGCCGGGGCGCAGGGAGGGCGTTGAACGGTCCCGGTCGCGAATGTTCGACCGCGCGTGGCGAACGCAGGCTTCGGGGGTTTGATTAACGAAATAAACTAAAGACCGTGGGTATATACTGAAATCGAATGGTTCAGGCCGCCGCGCGTTGAAGGAGGACGCGCGGATGATGCCGGCGCCGTTCGAAAGGCCCCCGTGGACCGCGCTCCGGAGCTGACCGTGAAGAAGTTCCTCGTCGCCGCGGCCCTCCTCCTGGCCGGCGCGGGTGTCCATGCGGAGATCCGGCTGCACGAGCAGGCGCGCCCGGTCGCCGGGACCGCGATCCGGCCCGGCTCCGCCGCCTTCAGCCCTTCACCGATCCCGGCGGAGTGGATCGTCGCGGGCAGCCCCGTCACCGAGGTCGCAACGGTGTCGGAGACCCATGACGGCAGCGCGCAGGTCTATCTCTGGCGCACCACGGCGAGCACCTTCCGCTGGACCCATGGCGCCGACGAGATCATCACGATCCTCGACGGCGAGGTCTTCATCACCGAGGCGGATGGCAAGCGGCATCACCTCACCCCGGGCGATGTGGCGCATTTCCCGGTCGGGTCCGTCCAGCTCTGGGACGTGCCCGGGAACCTCCTGAAGTCCGCAATCCTCAAGCATCGCAGCCCCACCCTGGTCGAAGCTTCGATGCGCTGGGTTCGCCGGGTCCGCGCGCTGGTCACGGGCTGAGAGCCACGACCGGTCGGGCGCGGCCGGCGACCTCAGGGGCAGCGCAGGGGGAGGCCGCGAACCCGCCGCGATGCCAAGCTGCCGCCTGGCTGCGTACGCGGCTCGGACCCGAGGCTCACAGCGCCTCCCCCCGCATCAGCCTCGGCCGCGACCCGCGCGCGGCCGAGGCTTCACCGATGAAGAAGCGCTTGAGCCCCGGCAGCCGGTCCACGAGGCCGAGGCCGAGGTCGCGGGCGAGCCGCAGAGGCAGGGCGTCGTTCGAGAACAGGCGATTCAATCCGTCGGTGGCCGCCGCCATGGCGAAGCTGTCGAACCGCCGTGCACGCTCGTAGGCGCGCAGGATGTCGGGACCGCCGGGATCGAGTCCGAGGCGCAGCGCGCCGGTCACGGCTTCAGCGAGCGCTGCGGCATCCGCGAGCCCGAGATTGAGACCCTGGCCGGCGATCGGGTGGATCACGTGGGCGGCGTCGCCGAGCAGGGCGAGGCGTTCGGCCCGGAAGGCCCGGGCGATGCCGAAGGACAGCGGATGCCGGCTCGGGCCGTGTTCCAGAACGAGGTCGCCCAGATCGAGGGTGAACCGCCGCTCGATCTCCCGGAGTACCTCGTCGGGCTCCCCGGAGAGCAGGGCCTCCGCCTCGTCCGCCCGCTCGGTCCAGACGATGGAGGAGCGATGCCCCAGCGCGCCCCCGTCCCGAAGGGGCAGGATCGCGAACGGGCCTGCGGGCAGGAAATGCTCGAAGGCGCGCCCCCCATGCGGCCGCGCGTGACCGATGGTCGCCACGATACCGACCTGCGGGTAGGACCAGCCGACCCAGCCGATCCGCGCCGCCTCGCGCAGCCGCGATCGCGCGCCGTCGGCGGCCACCAGCAGGTCGCCCCGCAAACTGTCGCCGGTCGTCAGCACCGCGTGGATCGCGGCGCCCGCCGGCGTCGCGCGCACCACGGCCGCGTCGACGAACGACACCCCCGCCGCGCGGCAGGCTTCGCCCAGGGCCTCGGCGAGGGGCTCGGCCTCGATCATGTGGGCGTAGGGCTCACCGTCGTCGCGGTCTTCCTCGTGCTCCCCCCCGAAGGTGAGGAAGACGGGCCGCACCGGATCGGCGAGGCGGCTGTCGCTGATCACCATCTGGACGATCGGCTCGGCCGCGCCGACGACACGCGTCCACAGGCCGAGCTGTCCCAGCATCCGCCGGCCGCCCGCCGCGAGGGCGTAGGCGCGGCCGCGATGCCGCCCGGGATCGGCCGCGCCCGGATCGATCACCGTCACGGCGAGCGCCGGGCCGTGGGCCTGTTTGAGGGCCAGCGCCAGGGCGAGGCTGGGGAGGCCGCCGCCGGCGATCAGGAGGCTGCGGCTGCCGGGTCGGGGCGTCTCGGCCGTCATGGCTCGGATCTCCGGTGTGGTTCGCGCGTGCGGGACGCGTGGATTGGTTCGTCTGAAAAGCCTATGTCGCACGCGGACAACGAACGGAAACCCCGCGGGTCATGACCGACGCCAACACCGACGCGATGACGGATGCCGTCGCCGAACTGATCGCCATCCTCGACCTGGAGCGCCTGGAGGTCGACCTGTTCCGGGGGCAGAATCCCAAGACCGGGTGGCGTCGGGTCTTCGGCGGGCAGGTGGTGGCGCAGGCCCTCGTCGCCGCGACCCGGACGGTTCCGGACGATCGCCCGGCCCACTCGCTGCACGCCTACTTCCTGCTGCCGGGCGATCCCCGGACGCCCATCGTCTACGAGGTGGAGCGCATCCGGGATGGGCGCAGCTTCACCACCCGCCGGGTGAAGGCGATCCAGCATGGTCGGGCGATCTTCGCCACGACAGTCTCCTATCAGGTCGTGGAGGACGGCCTCACGCACCAGCCCGCAATGCCGGAAGTGGCGGGGCCGGAGGGGCTCCTCGACGGCAAGGCCCTGGCATCGGCCGGCGGGACCGACATGCCGGAGGCCATCGCGGCCTATTTCGGACGGGAGCGCCCGATCGCGCTCCGTCCGGTCGACCTGAACCGCTATCTCCCCGCCGGAGCGGGCGGCCGCCCGCCCGAGCCGGTCTTCAATGTCTGGCTGCGAGCGGCTTCGGCGCTCCCGGACGACCCGGCACTGCACCGGGCCGTGCTGGCCTATGCCTCTGACATGACCCTGCTCGACGTCTCGCTGATCCCGCATGCGCGCTCGGTGTTCGATCCGACGATCCAGGCCGCGAGCCTCGACCATGCCCTCTGGTTCCATCGCCCCGTCCGGATCGACGACTGGCTCCTGTATGCGCAGGACAGTCCGGTCGCGGGGGGCGCCCGCGGTTTCGCCAGGGGTCAGATCTTCGACCGAAGCGGGAACCTCGTGGCCTCGGTCGCGCAGGAAGGGCTGATCCGCCCCGTCAGGGATTAAAGCGCGATCTCATCCGTGTGTTGCGAACTCGCAACGGCCGGGGATGCACAATTTTTCACCGATTGCCTCATCGTTGTGCGATCGATCCCCGTGGCCTGCCCGGGATCTGGCCCAGACGGGCTAATCCATGGGCAGAATGACGATCGGTGAAAATGTTCCCGGTCAAGCTTGCCTGGCATAGTCCTTGAATAGCGGCTTCCAACCGCGGGCCATCCCGAGCCTGCGGACGATCCGGGCCGGGTCGTCCTGCAAGTCGGGTGACGGCAACGGTTCCCAGGGACTTCGAAGGGGGCGTCGCCCATGAAAATCGTGATGGCCATCATCAAGCCGTTCAAGCTCGAGGAGGTGCGCGACGCGCTCACCGGTATCGGCGTCCATGGCCTGACGGTGACGGAGGTGAAGGGCTATGGCCGGCAGAAGGGCCACACCGAGATCTACCGCGGCGCGGAATACGCGGTCAGCTTCCTGCCCAAGCTGAAGATCGAGGTCGCCGTCGCCTCCGACCTGACATCGAGCGTCATCGACGCCATCGCGGGAGCCGCCCGCACCGGCCAGATCGGCGACGGCAAGATCTTCGTGATGCCGCTGGAGAAGGCGGTGCGCATCCGGACCGGCGAGACCGACGCCGACGCCCTCTGATCCGCGGCCCGGCGCGCCCGGGCCTGCAGAGTCTCAGACCTCCTGAACCAACACGGATTTAAGACCGGGAGCCACGTGCCCATGAAACTTCGTCACGCCCTCATGCTCGGCTTGGGAGGGGCGGCCATCGCCGCCCTCCTGATCGAGCCATCCCTCGCCCAGACGCCGACTCCGGAAGCCGCGTCACCGCCGCCGTCGCCGATCCCCAACAAGGGTGACACGGCCTGGATGCTGATCTCGTCGGCCCTGGTGCTGATGATGAGCATCCCGGGCCTCGCGCTGTTCTACGGCGGCCTCGTGCGCACTAAGAACATGCTGTCGGTGCTCACTCAGGTGTTCGCGATCGTGTCGATCGTCGGCCTGCTCTGGGTGTTCTACGGCTACAGCCTCGCCTTCACCAACGGTGGCGGCCTCAACGACTTCGTGGGCGGCCTCTCGAAGGCGTTCCTGAAGGGCATCGACGCCAATTCGACCGTGGCGACCTTCTCGAACGGCGTCGTGATCCCCGAATACGCCTATCTGTGCTTCCAGATGACGTTCGCCATGATCACGCCCGCGCTGATCGTCGGCGCCTTCGCCGAGCGGATGAAGTTCTCCGCGCTGGTGGTGTTCACGATCCTCTGGGTCACGGTCATCTACTTCCCGATGGCCCACATGGTCTGGTACTGGGCCGGCCCGGATGCCGTCGGCAACGCCGCGAAGGCGCTGGCCGCCGCCACCGACGACGCCTCGAAGGCGACCGCCCAGGCGGCCCTCGACGCGGTCAACAAGGATGCGGGCTTCCTCTTCCAGAAGGGCGCCCTCGACTTCGCGGGCGGCACCGTGGTCCACATCAACGCGGGTATCGCCGGCTTCGTCGGCTGCCTGATCATGGGCAAGCGCATCGGTTACGGCCGCGATCTCCTCGCCCCGCACTCCCTGACCATGACCATGATCGGCGCCTCGCTCCTGTGGGTCGGCTGGTTCGGCTTCAACGCCGGCTCGAACCTCGAGTCCAACGGCACCGCCGCGCTGGCCATGCTCAACACCTTCGTGGCGACCTGCGCCGCCGCGGTGGCGTGGCTGTTCGCCGAGTGGGCGCTCAAGGGCAAGCCGTCGCTGCTCGGCATGCTCTCGGGCGCGGTCGCCGGCCTCGTCGCCGTCACCCCGGCCTCGGGCTTCGCCGGTCCGATGGGCTCGATCGTGCTGGGCCTCGTCGCCGGCGTGGTCTGCTTCGTGATGTGCTCCACCGTGAAGAACGCCCTCGGCTACGACGATTCGCTGGACGTCTTCGGCGTCCACTGCATCGGCGGCATCCTGGGCGCGCTCGCGACCGGCATCTTGGTCGACCCGAACCTCGGCGGCGTCGGCATCCCCGACTACACCTCCAAGCCGGGCGAACTGGCGGTCGGCGCCTACGACATGATGAGCCAGCTCATCATCCAGGCGGAGGCCGTCGGCCTGACGCTCCTGTGGTCGGGCCTCGGCTCGGCGATCCTCTACAAGCTCGTCGACGTGACGATCGGCCTGCGTGTCACGCAGGAGGAGGAGCGCGAGGGCCTCGACATCGCCGATCACGGCGAGCGCGCCTACAACTACTGAGACGGACGGCGCGGCCCTGCGGGGCCGTGCCTCCCGAACGGAAAGACCCCGGCTCCGCGTGGGCCGGGGTCTTTCATGTCTGGGCCTCCGGCGGCGGTGCCGTGCATCAAGATCGCGCGCGACTCTCAGGCCACCGCGCGCTTCTCGATCACGCGCGTCTCCACCACGTCCGCGGGCTCGTAGAACCACCGCCCCATCGCTCCGGCGGTCATCGCCCCGAGGATCGGCGCCAGCCAGAACAGCCAGAGCTGCGTGACGTAGGCGCCGCCCGCGATCAGGGCCGGACCGGTGCTGCGAGCCGGGTTGACCGAGGTGTTGGTCACCGGGATCGAGACGAGGTGGATCAGGACCAGGGCGAAGCCGATGGGGATCCCGGCGAAGCCGACGGCCGCACCCTTCGAGGTCGTGCCAACGATGATGAACACGAAGAAGAACGTCGTCATGAACTCGGTGACGAGGCAGGCCGTGAGGCTGTATTTGCCGGGGCTGAGATCGCCGTACCCGTTCGCCGCGAATCCGTTCGGGATCCAGCCGGCCTTGCCGGCTGCGATCGTGTAGAGCACCCCTGCCGCGAGGATCGCCCCGATCACCTGGGCGGCGATGTAGGGAAGCACGTGCCGGTTCGCGCACCGCTTCGCCGACCAGAGGCCCAGCGTCACCGCCGGATTGAAGTGTCCGCCCGAGATGTGCCCGACCGCGTAGGCCATCGTCAGCACGGTGAGGCCGAACGCGAAGGCCACGCCGAGGAAGCCGATGCCGAGTTCCGGAAAGGCCGCCGACAGGATCGCCGCCCCGCATCCGCCGAAGGTGAGCCAGAAGGTGCCGAACAGCTCGGCGGTCGCCCTGCGCATCGTGTCGTGATCCATGGCGGGACCTCTCGATTTCTGGTTTGGGGGAACGTGTTCCTGATCTCTGGCTCGTAAGAGGCGCTTTCCGCAGCGCGATATTTAATCTTTGCTGTATTGGTTCGATCGATGGGTTTGAATACTGCACGGTTTCGGTGTGGATTCAACCCGTGCGCGTGCACCCGCACGGGCGCTCCGTGCACTGCATCGTGAGCACATTCGACGTCTTGGTCAGGTTGCGCGATGCCGGCAGCGGCAGGTCGTGCCGCGCGTGGGGCACCTCTCGGACCGGAGGGCTGGCCCAGTCAGGGTCCGCCGCCGCGACGGGCGCACCGTGAAGCGGGGCTCCAGGTCCTGTCGCGGATCCTGACGGATCACGGCCGCCGGTTCGTGGATGCGCGGGGCTCGCTTTGGCGCGTCCCGCCGCGATGCGAACCCCGGCCGTCGGGGAAAGGCGTCGCTCTCGACGCCGTCAGGCCCCCGTCACGCCGCCCGCGTCAGAGCCGCCTTCTCTTCCGCGAACGCCCAATCGAGCCAGGGCGTCAGCGCTTCGAGATCCGCCGTCTCGACCGTCGCGCCGCACCAGATCCGCAGCCCGGCCGGCGCGTCGCGATACGCGCCGATGTCGAGGGCGACGCCCTCGCGCTCGAGGCGCTCCACGATCCCCGCCGCGAAGGCCGAGACGGCCGCATCGCCGCGGGTGAGCACGTCCGGGTCGGCGATCACGAGGCAGACGCCGGTGTTCGAATAGGTGGCGGGGTCGACGGCGAGGGGCGCGATCCAAGGGGTACGCGCGACCCAGTCGTAGATCACCCGGGCGTTGGCGTCGGCCCGCGCGTGGAGCGCGCGCAAGCCGCCGATCCGCTCCGCCCAGGCCAGGGTGTCGAGGTAATCCTCGACGGCCAGCATCGAGGGCGTGTTGATCGTGTCGCCCTTGAAGATGCC
Source organism: Methylobacterium sp. P3_A11 (assembly GCF_056403155.1). Lineage (NCBI taxonomy): Bacteria > Pseudomonadati > Pseudomonadota > Alphaproteobacteria > Hyphomicrobiales > Methylobacteriaceae > Methylobacterium > Methylobacterium sp. P3_A11. Next base: position 18,255 of record NZ_JBFUGA010000005.1, on the reverse strand, counting down.
CTCGATCAGCTTGCCGTCCTTCGTCAGGCGGAAGACCTTCGGCAGCGGCCAGGCCGGCACGTGGCTTTCCAGGCGCGCCACGGCGCGGGGCGAGAGGACCAGCATGCCGTGTGCCGCCTCGCCGCCCATCACCTTCTGCCAGGAGAACGTCACGACATCGAGCTTGTCCCAGGGCAGTGGCTGCGCGAAGGCCGCCGAGGTGGCGTCGCAGATCGTCAGGCCCTCGCGGTCGGACGCGATCCAGTCGCCGTCCGGCACCTTCACCCCGGCCGCCGTGCCGTTCCAGGTGAACACCACGTCGCTGCGCTTCGTGTCGATCGCCGCAAGATCCGGCAGCACGCCGTAGGGAGTCTGGTGGATGCGCGGATCGATCTTGAGTTGCTTGAGGGCGTCGGTCACCCACTCCTTGCCGAACGCTTCCCAGGCCGCGACTTCGACGGGCTTCGGCCCGAGCATCGTCCACATCGCCATCTCGACGGCGCCGGTGTCGGAGGCGGGCACGATGCCGATCCGGTAGTCGGCGGGCACCTGCAGGACCGTGCGCGTCAGGTCGATCGCCCGGCCGAGCTTGGCCTTGCCGAGGGGCGAGCGGTGCGACCGGCCGAGGGCGGCGTCGGCCAGGACGGACGGGGTCCAGCCCGGACGCTTGGCGCAGGGGCCTGAGGAGAAATGGGGCACGCGCGGTCGCTGCGTGGGGCGGCTGGTCATGTCGGATCCATCCTTGCAGATGGGCGCTCCTCGGTGGGGAGGAGTTCCCGGATCCGCGCATGCGCCCAAACCGGCCGGCTTGCAAGCGTCTGTCCCGCAAGCAGTCTTCGCCGCTTGACCCTGCCCGGGACAGCCTGTCCGGAGGCCGGGAACAGTCGATTAATCGCGAGCCGTTACCCTTAATGCTGTACCGTGTTGCGTTTGAGGTACGCTTATGACTCTTCCCAGCGCCGCGATATTGGCGGTTTGGTCCGCGTTGCTTGTGGTTATCGGTGCGTTAACGGCCAGCCTCGCCTTCGCGAGCCGACTCGAACGCCCGGTGCCGCAGCCGCTGCTGCTCGACCCGTTGGATTACGATCTCGACGGCCCGGTGATCGATCTGGAGGCCGCCTGATCGGAGGCTCCGGGCAGATCCGGCCGCCGCTCGGCGGTGAGCCGCTCGGCCTCCGCCCGCCGCCAGCGGGCGATGGCGGCATGGTTGCCCCCCGAGAGCACGTCCGGGATCGGCCGCCCCTCCCAGTCGCGGGGCCGGGTGTAGTGGGGGTATTCGAGGAGCCCGCCCTCGAAGCTCTCCTCGACGCCCGATTGTGCCTTGCCCATCACCCCGGGCAGGAGCCTGACGCAGGCGTCGAGCACCGCGAGGGCGGCGATCTCGCCGCCGGAGAGGACGTAGTCGCCGATCGACACCTCCTCCAGGCCGCGCCCGGCGATCACGCGCTCGTCCACACCCTCGAACCGGCCGCAGACGATCAGCACGCCCGCTCCGTTGGCCAGGGCACGGACCCGCGCCTGGCTCAGCGGCCGGCCGCGGGGGGACATCAGCAGCCGGGGACGCGGGTCGTCGTCCCCCGTCGCGGCGTCTATGGCGGCGGCCAGCACGTCGCAGCGCAGCACCATTCCGGCGCCGCCGCCGGCGGGGGTGTCGTCCACCGAGCGGTGACGGCCGAGCCCGTGCTCGCGGATGTTGCGGGCCTCCAGGCTCCAGTCGCCCCGGGCGAGGGCATCGCCCGAGAGCGACAGGCCGAGGGGTCCCGGAAACATCTCCGGGTACAGGGTGAGGATCGTGGCCCGCCAGGGCGTTTCCGCGCGCGTCATGGCGCTTGATCGCGCGCGGGGTGCGGCACGGTCAACGGTGCGGGCACCGTTCGGCCCCGCGGCGGGTTGTCGGCGATGATCCGGCGCGCACTCCTCCTCACCGCCCTGCTGGCGGGACCGGCCCTGGCGGCGGGGTCTCTGTCACCTCCGGGCGCCCCTGCGGGGGCATTCCCGAAACCCGACCGGCCGGTGGCCGAGATCGTGGCACCGCAATGGTCGTCGGAGGCCGCGCGCGACAAGGCCGGCGAATTCGATGCGGTCGCCCGCGGGATGGGCATCGCCCCCGGCGAGACGGTGGCCGATATCGGCGCCGGCAGCGGCTATTACGTGATGCGCCTGAGTCCCCGGGTCGGACCGGGCGGCAGGGTCCTGGCCGAGGACGTCACCCCCGCCTACCTGACGAGCCTGGAACGGCGGGTGACAGGCCTCGGCAACGTCACCGTGGTGCGGGGCCAGCCGCACGACCCACGCCTGCCCCCGGCTTCCGTAGATGCCGCGATCCTCGTGCACATGTACCACGAAATCGCCCAGCCCTTCGGGCTCCTCCACAATCTCGCCCCGGCGATGCGTCCGGGCGGCCGGATCGGCATCGTCGACGCGGACGACATCCCCTCCCGACACGGCACGCCGCCGGCACTCCTGCGCTGCGAGCTGGCCGCTGCGGGCTACCGGGAGACGGGATTCCAGCCCCTGAACGGGGGCGCCTATCTGGCGGTGTTCGCGGCGCCCGCCCCCGAAGACCGACCGAGCCCGTCCTCGATTCGCCCGTGTCGGGACGCCGCGACGCCGCGCTGAGCGGCTCCGATCCCGGAGCGGGATGCCCCGAGCCGCCTCAGCCAGGATCGTCGGCCGGCTTCTCGCCCGCCGGCGCGAAGAAGTCGTCCGGCAGGACCACGGTCACGCGCGCCTGCGCCAGATCCAGGACCGGCACGAACGCTTTGGTGAATGGCAGGAGGGCGGTCGCGCCGCCGGCGGCGGGGCGCAGTTCGAGCAGGTCGCCGCCGCCGTAATTCGGCACCGCGACGACCGTTCCGACGACGGTCCCGGCCTCGTCCACGGCCGTGGCCCCGAGGAGGTCGGCGGCATAGACCTCGTCGTCATCCTCGGGCTTCGCGAGGCGGTCGCGGGGGACGAACAGCGCGACGCGGTTGAGGGCCTCGGCGGCGTTGCGCGCGCTGACGCTGGTCACCCGGGCGATCAGCATGTCGGGCGACGACCCCGGCGCCGTGCGCACCGTCGACAGCGTGACCGTGCGTCCGTCGGAGGTCAGGAGCGGGCCGTAGCCGGCGATCGCCAACGGGTCGGCGGTATAGGATTTCAGCCGGACTTCGCCGTTGAGCCCGTGAGCCCGCCCGAACTCGCCCAGGAGGACGAGGTTCGGGTCGGAGGCCGCGGGTTGCGGTGCCGGCTTCGGGGCCGGCGCCTTGGGCGATGTCGCGGCGTCGGGCGCGATCGCGCCGATCGCCGCATTCAAGCGGCCACGGCGGCCGCCGTCGCGGGGGGAGGGACCTGCGGGGCGGCGCGCCATGATCGAGGCGCCTTACGCGGCGGCGTCCTCGGCGGGCGCGGTGGCCTTCTCGGCCCGCTTGGCGGCGCGCTCCTTGGCCTTCTCGCCGGGCTCGGCCTTCTGCGGGTTGTTGCGGGTCGGGCGCTTGGCGAGGCCGGCCTGATCCAGGAAGCGCAGGACGCGGTCGGTCGGCTGCGCGCCCTTGGCGAGCCAGCCCTGGATCTTCTCGTTGTCGAGCACGATGCGGGCCGGATCGTCCTTGGCCTTCATCGGGTCGTAGGCGCCGACCTTGTCGATGAAGCGGCCGTCGCGCGGGGCGCGGGCATCGGCGACGACGATACGGTAGTAGGGGCGCTTCTTGGCGCCGCCGCGGGTGAGACGGATCTTGAGGGCCATGACTTAGGACTTTCTCTCGGTGTCGGTCGCCGACTCGTGCGTCGCCGCGATCGACTGGTGGTGCCGGATGACCTCCTTGACCACGAAGGCCAGGAACTTCTCGGCGAAATCGGGGTCGAGATTGGCGTCGACCGCGAGCTTGCGGAGCCGGGCGACCTGACGGGCCTCCCGGTCCGGATCGGAAGGGGGGATCCCCTTTCGGGCCTTCAACTCGCCGACCCGCTGCGTGCAGCGGAAACGCTCGGCGAGGAGATGGATCAGCGCCGCATCGAAATTGTCGATGCTGTCGCGCAGGCGTGCCAGTTCGGGATCTACGGCTTGAGCGGAGAGGAGGCTCATTTCTTCTTCCCCGGCATGAACCCGCCGAGACCCGGAAGCTTCGGACCGCCGAGGCCGGGAAGACCCGGCATCTTGGGCATCCCGCCCCCGCCCAGGCCCGGCGGCATCGGAGGCAGCTTGCCGCCGAACTGCTTCTCGAGCTGCGCGATCTGCTCCGGCGTCGGCTCCGGCATGCCGGGGGGAAGGCCGGGCATGCCGCCCATCCCGCCGCCGCCCAGGCCGAACATCGAGCCGAGCGCCTGCCCGATCCCGCGCTTGCCCTGGCCCATCGCCTTCATCATGTCGGCCATGGTCCGGTGCATCTTCAGGAGCTTGTTGATCTCCGAGACGTCGACCCCCGAGCCCGCCGCGATGCGCTTCTTGCGGCTGTTCTTGAGGAGGTCGGGGTTCTTCCGCTCCTGCGGGGTCATCGACGAGATGATCGCCCGCTGGCGCTTGAACATCTTCTCGTCGAGGTTGGCGCCCTCGACCTGCTTCTTGATGGCGCCCATGCCGGGCAGCATGCCCATCAGGCCGCCGATGCCGCCCATCTTCTCCATCTGGCCGAGCTGCATGGACAGGTCTTCGAGATCGAACTTGCCCTTGCGCATCTTCTCCGCGGTGCGGAGCGCCTGCTCGTGGTCGATGGTCTCGGCCGCCTTCTCGACGAGGGAGACGATGTCGCCCATGCCGAGGATGCGGTTGGCCACGCGGGCCGGGTGGAACTCCTCCAGCGCGTCGACCTTCTCGCCGACGCCGACGAGCTTGATCGGCTTGCCGGTGACGGCGCGCATCGACAGGGCCGCGCCGCCGCGGGAATCGCCGTCCATCCGGGTCAGGACGATGCCGGTGACGCCGAGGCGCTCGTCGAAGGCGCGGGCGGTGTTGACCGCGTCCTGGCCGGTCAGCGCGTCGGCGACCAGCAGCACCTCGTGGGGCCGGGTCGCGGCCTTCACCTCGGCGGCCTCGGCCATCAGGGCCTCGTCCACGGTGGTGCGGCCGGCGGTGTCGAGCATGACCACGTCGAAGCCGCCCAGCCGCGCGGCATCCATGGCGCGCTTGGCGATCTGCACCGCCGACTGTCCGGCGATGATCGGCAGGGACTCGACGCCGACCTGCTTCGCCAGGACCGCGAGCTGCTCCATGGCGGCCGGGCGGCGCGTATCGAGGGAGGCGAGCAGGACCTTGCGCTTCTCGCGGTCGGAGAGGCGCCGCGCGATCTTGGCGGTGGTGGTGGTCTTGCCCGAGCCCTGCAGGCCGACCATCAGGATCGGCACCGGGGCGGGGGCGTTGAGGTCGACCGTCTCGGCATCGGTGCCAAGCATCGCCACGAGCTCGTCGTTGACGATCTTCACGACCATCTGGCCGGGCGTCACCGACTTGAGCACGACGGCGCCGACGGCCTTCTCCTTCACCCGGTCGGTGAAGCCGCGGACCACCTCCAGGGCGACGTCGGCCTCCAGCAGGGCACGGCGCACCTCGCGCATGGCGGCGGTGACGTCGGCCTCGGTGAGCGCGCCGCGGCGCGTCAGTCCCGAGAGGATGCCGGAGAGGCGGTCGGACAGGCCTTCGAACATGATTCTGAAGTCCCGCCGTTACTGTTCGAGGCCGGCGCGCTCGACGCGGCGCGCCTGGAGGGCGGCCTCGAAGCTGCGCAGGGCGCTCGCGAACTTGTCCCGGCAATCCGGGTTGCAGAATCCCACCACGGCGCCGTTGTAGAGGGTCAGCGAATCGGCCGAGATCGGCTTGCCCGACCAGGGGCAGGTCTCGTTGATCGCGTCCTCGATGTTCAACGCTTCTTGCTCTCGCGTCATGCGGATGCCTCGCCCGGCGGGTCCCGTCGCCGCGGATCGGCCCAACGCCCATCGCGCCCGAGGGCGCGGACGCGCTGTCGGGCGTTGACCTCCGGCCTCTGGGGACCGGTCGGCTTGGAACGGGTCGATCTGCAACGGATCGGGAGGGCGGGGCGTAGCCGCACCCGGGCGGAAAGTCAATTTTTCGCCGGGGTGCCGGTCCGCTGCGCGAGCCCGAAGCCCGGAATTGGGTCAGCGGGCGGAGTTAACTTTTACCGATCGTTAAGCATGTTGGGATTGTCTTCGGTCCGTATTCGCTCAGGACGCCCGCCGATGTCGGAACCCGCCCGCTCTCTCACGCCGCCGGAGTCCGGCAACTTTCCTGCGACCGGTCCGCTGCGCGACTGGCTTGCGGCGATGAAGGCCCAGGCGCCGTCGGAGCTGCGCGTCGAGGCGCGGCCCGAGGAGCCCCTGCCGGAACCCAAGCGGGTTCGCGCCGGCGACGCGGCGTGGTCGCCCCGGGTCGTGCAGCCGGCCGAGGCGCCCCGGGCTGCGATCGAGGATCCCGACATCGCCGAGCTGATGGCCGAGAACCTGATGCTCAAGGCCAAGCTCCGGGTCGAGGCCGAGCGCCAGGACGAGCTGCAGGCAATTCTTGCGGATGAGATCCGAATCCTCCGCGAGCACATCCGGGAGGAGATCGGCTCGCTCGAGGATCTGCGGGCCGAGCAGGAGGAGATCCGCATCGAGCGCGACGAGTTCCGCGGCGAGCGGGAGCGGTTCCGGATCGAGCGCGAGGAGATGCGGGCCGAGCGCGACCGGGCGGTCGCAGAGCGCGATGCGCTGCGGTCCGAGCGGCTCGCTCTGGCGGGCGAGCGCGACGTCCTGCGCGAGGAGCGTGACCTGTGGCGCGCCCGGACGGAGGCGCTGGCCCAACCGCTGTTCCAGGCCCAGCGTCGCTGACGGCCGGCCGAAACCGCACCCTGAAATGCCGAAGGGCCACCCGAGAGGGTGGCCCTTCCATTGCCGAACCGTGTCGTCCGGCGGAACCGTCCCGAGATCGGGTCTCTGACGCGTCTTAGAGCGACGCGCCGGAGGCGACGGTCCAGGTCCGATGAGCCGAGACACACGGCTGATGACAATGAGACACTGGATCACCTCCTTTCGTTGGTTGCGGATGACGCGAAGGTAGGTGGCCGCGCCGGGCTTGTGAAGTCCCGGGCCTGCGCCCGTTTGTCCTCCCCCGGCCGGCGCTTTCCCGCTCCTTCCCCGGGGCGTATGACGGGCGTCCCGATGGCAGCCCGAACCGCCTTGACCGCGTCCCTCGCCGATCCGCCGCCTGTCGCCGACGAGGCCGCCCTCGACCCCGATGCGATGCGCCAGCCCCTGGGCAATGCATGGTACTGCGTGGGGCAGTCCCGAAGCCTCGGCCGGTCGGGGGGCCGGCTGGCCGGGACGTCGGGCCTGCGGGCCGTGGCCCTGAACGGGGAGCAGATCGTGCTGGGCCGCGCCCCCGACGGCACGCCCTTCGCGTTGCGCGACCGCTGTCCCCACCGCGGCATGGCCCTGTCGAAGGGCCGCTTCGACGGGGACACGCTCATGTGCCCGTTCCACGGCTGGCGCTTCGGCACCGACGGACGCTGTCGCGACGTGCCGACCCTGTCGGAGCACGATGTCGCCGACTTCTCCCGCATCCAGGTCCAGCGCTTTCCCGTTCGCGAGAGCGCCGGCTTCCTCTGGGTGAACCCGCATCTGGGCTCCGCCGCCGGAGATGTGCCGGCGGTTCCGGAGCTGGATTTCGAGCCGGCCGGGTCCCTCGTCGTCGAACTGGAGGTCGAGGCCTCCTTCGACCTCACGACCCTGAGCCTCGTCGATCCCGGTCACGTCGCCTTCGTCCACGATTCCTGGTGGTTCCGCCCCTCGAAGCAGCTCCGCGAGAAGGTGAAGACCTTTCAGCCGGTGCCGCACGGCTTCGTCATGACGAGCCACGCGACCACGACGAGTTCGCCGGTCTACCGGCTGCTCGGCGGGGTGCCCGAGGTCGAGATCGAGTTCCGCCTGCCGGGGGTGCGCCTGGAGCGCATCCGCGCGGGGGAGAAGTGTGTGGCGAACTACACCTTCGCGACGCCGCTGACGCCGGATCGGACGCTGCTCACGAACGTCCTCTACTGGAGCATGCCGGTCCTGAACCTGCTCAAGCCGATCGCGCGTCCGCTGATGCGCCAGTTCCTGACCCAGGACCAGCAGGTGCTCCAGCACGCCCAGGATGGGCTCGACCGCAAGCCCACCATGGTCCTGTTCGGCCAGGGTGACCTGCCGTCGCAATGGTATTTCCGGCTCAAGCGCGAGGCGCTCGAATCGGCCCGCGACCGGCGTCCCTTTGCCAATCCGCTGGAGCGCCGCGAGCTGCGCTGGCGCTCCTGACCGGAGGCCCGGCGTCACCCTCGGACGCCGAATGTAAGACGTTATTAACCATAGCGAGACCAATCTTCCCGGCAGATTACTTCTCCTTGAGACGCTTCGCGCCGATGCCTCGCTTCTTCATCGACCTGCACGACGGCTCACAGCCGATCCACGATGAGGTCGGGTTCGACCTGCCGGACCTGCCGGCGGCCCGCGCCAAGGTGACCCGGATCATGTCGGCGATCGCCCGCGACATGCTGCCGGATGTCGAGCGGCAGGATTACGTCGCCTGCGTCCGCAACGGAGTCGGCAAGGTGGTCTACCGGGCGCGCCTGTCGCTCGCCGCCGAGCTGGTCGAATAAGCCCGACCGCGTCCCGGCACGCCTGAGGCGCCCCGCCGCGCCGCCCGGGCGCTTGACCGGGACGCGCTTCCTGCCATCTCCGGTCCATGAAACGGCGCAGCCTGCTCACGGTCGCGAGTGCGGCCACGGTGATGACGCTCGGCGGAGTCGGCTATGCCGCGCATCGGCGCGGCCGAAATCCCTATTACCGCGGGCCGACCTCCGATCATTTCGACGGCCTGCGCTTCTTCCTGCCGGATCAGGCCACCGACAAGTCGCTGCCTGACGTGCTGCGCTGGCAGGCCAAGCGGCAGCGCGAAACCTGGCCGAAGAGCGTTCCCAGCCCCTATCCGGCCGATCGTCCGCCCGAGCGCGTCGCCGGCCTGAGGGTCGTGCTGATCGGCCATGCGAGCTACCTCGTGCAGGTCGCCGGCCGCAACATCCTCATCGATCCGGTCTTCGCCAAGCGCGCGAGCCCGGTCCGCTTCGCCGGTCCCAAGCGCGTCAACCCGCCGGGCATCGCCTTCGCCGACCTGCCCCCGATCGATGCGGTCCTGATCACCCACAATCACTACGACCATCTCGACGGGCCGAGCCTTGCCCGGATCTGGCAGGCGCACCAGCCGCTGATCGTCGCGCCGCTCGGCAACGACGCGATCCTGCGCGGCTACGACGACACGATGCACGTGGAGACCCGCGACTGGGGGCAGTCGGTCGATCTCGGCGACGGCCTGCAGGTCCACCTGACGCCGGCGAACCACTGGTCGGCGCGGGGCGTCAACGACCGGCGGATGGCGCTGTGGTGCGCCTTCGTGATCACCTCGCCCCGCGGCGTGCACTACCATGTGGGCGACACCGGCTTCGGCGATGGCGCGCTCTTCCGCGACATCCGAGCCCGTTTCGGCCCGCCCCGGCTCGCGACCCTGCCGATTGGCGCCTATGAGCCGCGCTGGTTCATGCAGGCGCAGCATGTGAACCCGGACGAGGCGGTGGCCGCCTTCGCGCTGCTCGGCGGCGAGCAGGCCCTCGGGCACCATTGGGGCACGTTTCAGCTCACCGACGAGGGCGTCGAGCGTCCCGCGGAGGCGCTGTCGGCCGCGCTCTTCGACGCCGATATCCCGGCCGAACGGTTCGTGGCCCTGAGGCCCGGCCAGGTCTGGCAGGCGTGAACGCCCCGGCCGCCGGGCTCCGGCGGTTGGGCACGATGCGTGCATCATACTGTATGCAGCATGAGGTCACGGCCCGGGCAGCGCCGCGGCGCGCCTGAGGGCGAGGGCGCTCCGTGCAGCGCATCCGCTTTCAGCCGAGAGACATGATGGACCCGATCAAGCCGACACGCCGCTCACTGATGGCCGGGGGCGTCGCCCTGGCCGCGTTCGGGGCGGCGGGCCGGGCCGGCGCGCAGGGCGCGGCCCCCGGCACCCTGACCTACGGCATCTCGATGACCGATCTGCCGCTCACCACAGGCCAGCCGGACCGGGGCGCGGGCGGATACCAATTCACCGGCCTGACCCTCTACGATCCCCTGGTCGCCTGGGAACTTGATGTCTCGGACCGGCCTGGCAAGATGGTGCCCGGTCTCGCCACCGCCTGGGAAGCCGATCCGGCCGATCCGAAGGTCTGGACGTTCCACCTGCGGGAGGGCGTGGCCTTCCACGACGGCTCGGCCTTCGATGCCGACGCGGTGATCTGGAACTTCGACAAGGTGCTGAACAAGGAGGCACCGCATTTCGACCAGCGGCAGGCGGCTCAGGTCCGCCCCCGCCTGCCCGGGGTCGCGAGCTACCGGAAGCTCGACGCCAAGACCATCCAGGTCATCACGAAAAGCCCGGACAGCCTGTTCCCCTACCAGATGCTCTGGTTCCTGATCTCCTCGCCGGCGCAGTACGAGAAAGTCGGCAAGGACTGGGCGAAGTTCGCTTTCGAGCCCTCGGGGACGGGGCCGTTCCGGATGGGACAGCTGGTGCCGCGGGTGCGCCTCGAATTGCTGCCGAACGCCGGTTACTGGAACCCGAAACGCGTCCCGAAGCTCGCGAAGCTGACCCTCACCTGCGTGCCGGAGGATCTCGCCCGGGTGAACGCGCTCCTGTCGGGCAGCGTCGACCTGATCGAGGCGCCGGCGCCCGATGCGGTCCCGCGCCTGAAGGCCGCGGGCATGCGGGTCGTGGGCAACGACACGCCCCATGTCTGGAACTACCACCTGTCGATGCTGGAGGGGTCGCCCTGGCGCGACCTGCGCCTGCGCAAGGCCGCCAACCTCGCCATCGACCGCGCGGGCGTCGTCGAGCTGATGGGCGGCCTCGCGCAGCCGGCGGTTGGGCAGGTCCAGGAATCGAGTCCGTGGTTCGGTAAGCCGGGCTTCAAGATCAAGACCGACGTCGACGCGGCGCGCAAGCTCGTCGAGGAGGCCGGCTTCTCGGTGAAGAACCCCGTGAAGGCTACGATCCTGATCCCGACCGGCGGCACCGGGCAAATGCTGTCGCTGCCGATCAACGAATTCGTGCAGCAGAGCCTGGCGGAGGTCGGCATCCAGGTCGAGTTCAAGACCGTCGAACTGGAAGTGGCCTACACGGCGTGGCGCCAGGGCGCCGCGGATCCGAGCCTCAAGGGCGTGAGCGCCGGCAACATTGCCTATGTCACCTCCGACCCGTTCTACGCGATCCTGCGCTTCTACGATTCGCGGCAGATCGCACCGAACGGGGTGAATTGGAGCCACTACCGCAATCCCGAGGTCGATGCCCTCTGCGACAAGGTGAAGGCGAGCCTCGACGTGACGGAACAGAACAAGCTGCTGGCCCGCATCCACGAGATCGTCGTCGACGACGCCGTGCAGGTCTGGGTGGTCCACGACACCAACCCGCATGCCCTGTCGCCGCGGGTGAAGAACTATGTCCAGGCACAGCACTGGTTTCAGGATCTGGCGACGCTGGCCTGATCCGCTCGGACCCGTCTCGCCCGGAAGTGGGAGACGGACGGGTGAACAAGATGATCGCGAAGACCCGGCCGGGTCTTCGCGCAGGACGGCGAGTCCCGGGCAGCCGGCCAACCGACGCCGTGCGGGCCGCCGATCTTTCCGACGTCCCCCGGGGCCGCCTCCATTGCGATTGCTGCACCGCAGCGAATCGCGTTCGGTCCAGACGGCCAGAGTGCGGGCCTCCGAACCCGCGGCGAGGACGCAGTCCGACGCCGTGGATGCCAGCCTTTCGAACCGATGTGCGGCGTCGCAAGGAGTTGAAGCCACCGACTTGGTATGATCAGGCGGCGCTTGGACACGCTTCCGACGTCCTGCGCGTCGTGTGTCGGCCGGATCTCGCCCGATGATGCCGGTTGGAATTCCTGCCTGCGTGATTCGATGACGACCGCCGATCCATGTGCTGGTGTGGCTTCCGAAAGGCTATCGACGCGCCGTTCGCCCTCCGCCGACAGGGGTACCACCAGCGTCACCGGCCGAGCCCGGTCACCCCGCCCCTGACGCGACAGCCCCAGGACGCACCGAGCCGCCCGCATCGGCTCATTTCGCACTTGCAGCACGCCACCTCGATGACTAGGAAGTTCGGGCAGCATTTTTTAGGAGCATTTGGCAATGACCCTTCGTTTCATCAGTGGGTTCGCGGCAGTGACCCTGGCGGTGTGCGGCCTGTCTGTCCCGGCCGCCCTGGCCAAGCCGGCAAGCGGCACCAGCGCCGTCAAGATGATCGACACCGACAACGACGGCACCGTCGACCTGAAGGAAGTAGAGGCGGTTGCCTCCGCGACCTTCGACCGGCTGGAGAAGGATGCCGACGGCACCCTCGATACCCGCGAGCTGAAAGGTCGCCTCAGCCAGGCTGGTGTGAAGCAGGCCGATCCGGACAGCGACGGCACCCTCGACAAGAAGGAATACCTCGCGGCTGTCGGCGAGCGCTTCAAGCTGGCCGATCCGGACGGCGACGGCACGCTGGATGCCAAGGAGCTGAACTCGAAGGCCGGCAAGTCGCTGCTCGCCCTCATCAAGTAAACCCGACCCGGCGGTCCGTAGGAGCGCGAACGAGCAAGGCCCCCGCGACAACATCGCGGGGGCCTTGTTGCGTATCCGGCGGTCCTCCAGCTCCTCTACAGGCTGCAGATTTCTGGACGCTGCATCTAAAAGTTGAATTTTGATCGCGTCTCGAGCCTGACGGTCCAGGCGTGATCGTTGCCACGCCCCCGTCGCTGCCTTGGCGTGTGGCTTAGGATGGCGACGTCGTGGGGCACCCGACTTCTCGGGCGCCTGTCAGCCGAAATTCACCTGTGTGACGCGCGCTTGGCGGAAGGTCGGGCGTGGTGAACAGGGCGCGAGCTGCGACGCTCGACCGCTCATTCGGGACGTGCTGACGCAGTTGACGGTCCGCAACCTGTGGGTGCAACCTGAGGGAGGTTGAGGGACCGACACGATGCGCAATAACCGATCCGGGGACGGAGCGAATACGATTCAACCGGCAGGTACGAGCGCCATCACCGATGCGTCGCGGGAGACTGGGGCGGGACGGCCGGTGGGTGACGGGCACGGGGCGACGGTCGGTGCCGAGAGCGACGCTCAGGCCGTCGATCCGGATCCCGGTTCGGCGGATCTGCTCGGTGAGATCGGCGACAGTCTGCTGATCGCCTATGGCCTCGCGGCGAAGGACGGTGACCCGCTGACCCTCGCCCTCATCGGCAAGGCCCTGTTGCACACCGGGCGGAGACTGGCGCGCGGGATGTCGCCCGCCGAGGCCGGCATACCCTGTCACTGACGCGTCGGCCGCGCCTCCAGCGCAGCCCGGTCCAGGAAGGCGCGCAGATACCGGCCGACGGCTTCGGCGCGCTCCACGGCCAGCAGATGCGCGGCGCGGGGCAGGACGAGGAGTTCGGCCTGGGCGATGCCGCCGCAGATCTCCTCTGCCATGGCCGGGGGCGTCGAGGGATCGTCGCGGCCGGCGATCACCAGGGTCGGGGCTGCGATGGCAGGCAGGGCCGGCCGTAGATCCATGCGCCCGATCGCGCCGCAGCTCACCGCGTAGCCGACCGGATCGCAGGCGATGAACCGCTCGCGGACGGCCTGGATCGCCGCGGGATTGTTCCGCGCGAAATCCGCCGTGAACCAGCGCCCCAGCGTCGCCTCGACCACGGCCGCGGTCCCCTGAGCGCGGACGGTCGCGGCGCGCTCGTTCCAGCTCTGCGCGCTCGGCATGTAGGCGGCCGTCGCCATCAGAGTCGCGCTGAGCGCGCGACCGGGTTCGGCGCTCGCAAGAGCCTGCACGGTCATGCCGCCCAGCGAGAGACCGACCAGGTGGGCGCGGCCGATTCCGAGGGCGTCGAGCAGGCCCGCGAGGTCTCGGGCCAGGTCCACCACCTCCGTCGGCCGGTCGCGGGTCTCGGAGCCGCCATGGCCGCGCGTGTCGTAGCGCAGCGTGCGGAAGTGCCCGGCGAGCGCGGGGAGAACCCCATCCCACATCTCCAGGGTCGCACCCAGGGAGTTCGAGAACGCGACCACGGGTGCGTCCCCGGGGCCTTCGAGGAGATAGCGGAACCCGATTCCCCCGACATCGATCTGTGGCATGCTGTTCACTCCGGTCCGTGGCTTTCAGGGGTGGGACGCCGGCAGGAAGCAGGTGCCGGCGCGAGTGGGTCTGCGCCAGCGCGTGATCATCACGCGCTCAAACAGGCCGGCCGTCCCGACAGGATCGGCGCCTGCATCCTCGAACTCGGCCCGCTTCGCGCGCCGGATGTCTTGGAGGTGCGCTTGTCGAAGGTTTCGATGATGGAGGGCATCGCGAACTCCCCGACGGCTTCGTCGCTCACGCGCGGCCCAGGGATATGAAGCCCCATCCGCGCTCGTGCAGCTAGTACAGAAGCGTCTTCGTCGCAGTCTCGGTCGAGGCGATCGAGCCGGCGATCAGGACGGTCCCTGTGAATAGATAGGACAGCAGCGTGTCGAGACTTCCGACGACGCGCAAGCTCACGGCTTTGGCGATCGAGCGGACGCGATACTCCCCGGGCGGCGGTCGGCTGTTTCCCGGGGATGGGGCGGCGATGGGCTGACATATCGTCGGCGTGCAGGCGGCCTCCCTCAGATCCATCCGAGACAAACGCGCGGCGGCGCGACCGGTCATGGCCGTCTCGCTGCCTCCGCCCCACCCCGGGATGACGATGCCGCGAGCCGTCCGGCATGGGCGCGGATCGGCGCGCCGGGTCCAACATGGGTCAATGCGCGCGCCGATGAAGCGCTCGACAACGGCGGCTGCAAATCAGGAGGGTACGAGCGATGCACGAACCTTCGATCGACAACGCCGAAATCCGCCCGGCGGAATTCTGGGAGTCGGTTGCCGGGCTGGTGACCGCCAAGGTCGAGCCGGTGATCGGCCGCGGCGACAGGGAGCGGCGCCCGGTGATCGATTACCTGCGCGACCTGGAAGCCCTCGCGCGCCGCGAGTGCGGCAGCCGCGAGACCGTCCAGATCATCGCCTCGGGACGGCGGCTTCTCGGCGACCGCAGTGAGATCGGACCGTCGGATGGTCCGCTCTTGCACGCCTGAGCACGGAAGGCCGGGGCCGAACCCGGCTCGTCCGCACGCTTCAGGGCGGCCCGGGTCTCAGCACCCGAACGGTGGCGGCGCGCGCCGTTCGCGACCGGAACAGGAAGATCAGGCTCGCGACCGCCCAGGCCGCACAGGTCGGGGCCACCCATTGCTGCAGGTTGGGCAGCGACCACCCGTACAGGAACTCGGCGCCGAGATGCGCCTGCACGGCATCCCAGCCGGCATGCTTGATGTCATGCTCCCGCTGGCCGGCCTCGCGGCCGTAATAATAGGTCGACACGACCAGGGCCGCGATACCTTCCGGGCGGGGGCTGCGCAGGAGGATCAGCGCGGCCGCCATGCCGACGGTCTCGAGGATCGCCGTCATGGCATGGCTCATCGCCGGATTCGCGACCATGAAGGCGACGAGCGTTCCGAGCATGGGCGGCGTTTACACCAATCCGGACGCTGCGTCTGCGGCGGCCCGCCCCGGGGGCCGGCGGAGCGCTATCGAGGAAGCGGGACCGGACGATCGGAGCAGCACCATGACCGACGCCTACGACCTCGGACGCTTCGTCGCCGCGCAGGACGGGGTCTACGACCGCGCCCTGGTGGAGCTGAAGGCTGGCGCGAAACGCAGCCACTGGATGTGGTTCGTCTTTCCGCAGATCGCCGGGCTGGGCGCGAGCCCGATGGCGCAGCGTTACGCGATCGGATCCCTGGGGGAGGCCGAGGCCTATGCGGCGCATCCGGTGCTGGGCGCGCGCCTGCGTGCCTGCACGGCGGCGGTCAACGCCGTCGCGGGGCGGTCGGCCCACGCGATCTTCGGATCGCCCGACGACCTGAAGTTCCGCTCCAGCATGACGCTGTTCGCCCGCGCCGTGCCCGGGGAGCCGCTCTTCGCCGAAGCGCTGGCACGCTACTTCGACGGCGCCCCCGATCCGCGGACGCTGGCGAAGCTCGGGGCGGCCTAGCGGCTCACCGCCCCCACAGGCCGACGCGCTCCGCGCGGGCCTGCTCCTCCGCGCCGAGGAGGTCCGGCGGCGCATCCTCCGACGCCCGCGCCCCGCCCGCCGCCAGGATCAGCCCGGCGAGATCGTCGCCCTCGATGCGGCATCGGGCCGTCGCCCCGTCGGCGATCCCCGTGCAGACCACCTCGCGGCGGCGCAGGTAGCTGGCGAGCTGGCGGGCGAGATGCCCGCGCTCACCGACGACGCCGAGAAGGTGGACGACGCGCCCGCGCAGGTTCAGCGTGCCGGTGTCGATCACATCCGGCACGCCGCGGATCTCGCCGGCCGCGACGGGCTCCGCCGCGGGCGTTGGCGCCCGGGCCGGCTCGGCCCGCTCCGCCGAGGGGCGGGGCTTGCCCTTCGCGAGCTTCTCCGCGGCGCGCTGGACGAAGTCGTGGAAGATCCCGGCCGGCATCTCCCCGCCGAACATGCGGTTCATCGGGCTGTCGTCGTCGTTGCCGACCCAGATTCCGACCACGAGGTCGGGGGTCATCCCGACGAACCATGCATCGCGAAAATCCTGGCTCGTCCCGGTCTTGCCGCCGATGATCTGGACCGGCACCCGCGCGGCGCGGCCGGTGCCGGATTCCACCACCGCCTGCAGCGAATCGAGCATCATGGTGCGCGGCCCCTGCGCCAGCGTCGAGCCCGGCGCCGGGTCCGTGCGGACGTAGAGCGGCTGCGGCGCCCCGCCCCGGATCGCCTGGATTCCGTAGGCCTGGAGCGGGGTTCGCCCGGACAGGACCGAGCCGTAGGCACGGGTCATCTCCAAGAGGCTGACCGCGCCGGAGCCGAGGACGAGGCTCGGCACGTTCGGCAGGTCCGACTGGATCCCGAGCCTGCGCGCGGTGGCGATCACCGCCGGAATACCGACTTCCTGTCCGAGCTGGGCGGCGACCGTGTTGATCGAGAGCGCGAAGGCGGTCCGCAGGGGCACCGAGCCGCGGTAGCGCCCGTCGTCGTTCTCGGGCTCCCATTCGCCGATCTGGACCGGGCGATCGACGAGCACCGAGTCCGGCGTGTAACCCTTCTCGTAGGCGGTCAGGTAAACGAGGAGCTTGAACAGCGAGCCGGGTTGCCGCTTGGCCTGGACGGCGCGGTTGAACTGGCTGTCCTCGTAGTCGCGGCCGCCCACCATGGCGAGGATCGCCCCCTCCTTCGACAGGACCACCATGGCGGCCTGGCCGACCTTGCGGCGGGCGCCGTCCTTGTCGAGGCGGCGGGCGACGACACCCTCGGCGAGGCTCTGCAGGTCGAGGTTGAGGGTCGAGCGCACCGTCATGTCGCCGTCGGTGCCGGCGAGGCGCTTCACGTCACCCGCGATCACGTCGAGGAAGTAGTTGGTGCCGGGCGGCGCCTCAGGGGGTGATTTCAGGGTCACGCTCTGCTTGCGCGCCGCATCCGCCTCGGTCTGCGTGATCGCGCCGGACTCGACCATGGCCTGGAGCACCACATCGGCCCGCTCCTTGGCGCCGCCGAGGTTGCGCGTCGGGGCGAGCTGCGAGGGCGCCCGCACCAGCCCGGCGAGCATCGCCGATTCCGGCAGGTTCAGGGCCTTGGCCGGCTTGCCGAAATAGCGTCGCGCCGCCGCGTCGGCCCCGTAGGCGCCGGCGCCGAAATAGGCGGAATCGAGGTAGCCGAGCAGGATCGCGTCCTTGCTCATGGTCGATTCGACCCGCAGCGCCAGGATGGCCTCCTGCACCTTGCGCCAGAGCGTCTTCTCCTGGTTGAGGGAGATCAGCCGGACATATTGCTGGGTGATCGTCGAGCCGCCCTCGCGCACGCCGCCGCCGCGGAAATTGCGCCACGCCGCCCGGACGAGGCCGCGGAGGTCGATGCCCCAGTGGCTGTAGAAGCGCCGGTCCTCGATCGCCACGATCGCCTGGGCGAGGTGCGGCGGCAGGTCGGCGGCGGTGAGCTTCTGGCCGCGGAAGCTGCCGCGGGTGGCGAAGACCCGGCCGTCATCGGCCTCCACGGTGATCGCCCGCTGGCCGGTCTCGACCACGGCGCCGCCGAGCGGCGGCAGGGTCACGAGCGCGGCGATCAGGAACAGCGCGAGCGCCAGGACCGGCAGCAGGATCACGGCGCCGGCGACGAGAAGGGCGGGGCGCCGCCCGAGGCGAGCGAGGGCCGGCGGCCGCCAGCGACGCCGCACCCGCGGCTCGACGGC
>NZ_JBFUGA010000004.1:0-122089 GCF_056403155.1 Methylobacterium sp. P3_A11 | reverse complement strand
GCGCCGGGCCGTGCGCGCCCGCGGTCACTTCCCGACCGACGAGGCCGACCTGAAGCTGCTCTACCTGGTCTTGAACCGCTCCGAGAAGGCGTGGACGATGGCCTCGCCTGAGGTGGTCATGGCCAAGGCGCAGTTCGCCGTCATCTTCGGCGAGCGCTTCACAAGGGCCATGGCGGCCTGATGTTCAACACGCCGCCCCCACACGAAATTCCTGACACTCCCGGATCACAGTTCGTCCACTTCGATTCGGCGAGCTTCGCCCTCTCCGCCGCTAAGACCTTCTGCTCTTCAACATAGGCGGTGAGCTGCGCTTGGGCGACCGTGACGTCGCCGATCACGTTCTGGCTATTCGTCAGCACCCCGTTTCCGGAGCGCTTGCCGAGGTAGGCGAGCACCGGCGCGAAGATGCCGGAGCCGAGCAGCTTCACCAGGAATTCGCCGATGAGGGACAGGAACGGCATCAGCGCGCCGCCTCCGAGCACGTCCGCGAGATGCAAATCCTTATCACCCAAGCTGCCCTGGTTCAGTCGCGCGACGACATGCTGCGGAGCCTCACGAAAGCGCTGAAGCACGCGACTGGACTTGGTTCAGTTTAGTGGAGAGCGGTTTGGTGGGCGATGCCCCTYTCGAACTGGGTGGGGCTTGTGAAGCCGAGYGCCGAGTGACGGCGTCGGGGATTGTAGAAGCCATCGATGTGACGGGCCAGCGCGKCGAYRGCCTCGGCTCGCGTCTGGAACGCGGTGCGCCAGACCAACTCGCTCTTCAGCGTCTTGAAGARCGTCTCGACCATCGCGTTGTCAAAGCAATTTCCCTTRCYGGACATMGAGATCACGATGCCGCGGCCTCGTAGCTCCGCYTGRTACTCRTTCGARCAGTACTGACTGCTGCGGTCGGAATGATACAACAAACYTGGTCCGGTTTGTCGGACGACAAGGGCACGTCGCAACGCAGCCGGTGCAAGTTCCTTGTGAAGGCGATCGCCCACCGCCCAGCCCACGACCCGTCGGGAGTACAGATCGAGGACCACCGCCCGGTACAGCCAGCCCGGTACAGCCAGCCCTCCCGCGTCCAGACGTAGGAGATGTCCGCGCCCCACTTCCGATCCGGCCCCGCCGCCGTGAAGTCCTTGGCGCGCCGGTTGGGGGCGACTGGAAAGGCGTGACTGCTGTCGGTGGTCGACCGGAAACGGCGCGGCTGGCGGGCCTTGAGCCCGTTCTCCCGCATCAGCYGGGYCACGCGCCGCCGACGTGCCGCCCAACCCTGCTCGCGCAGCTCGTGKGTCATGGGCGGGCTGCCGTACGTCTCGTGCGAGAGCGTGAGGGCGGACCGGACGTGGGCAAGCAGCACGAGAGCCTCGCGCTGCCGCGTCGATGCCGGGCGGTTCTTCCAGSCGAAATAGCCGCTCGGGCTGACGGCGAGGACCTTGCACAGGCTCGCGACGGGGAAGTCCTTCYTCGCCGCGTCGATGASGCGGAATCTCATCGACTTCCCTCCTTGGCGAAAAAAGCTGTGGCCCGCTTCAGGATCTCCCGTTCCTGACGCAGCACCTCGTTCTCGCGCCGCAGGCGCTTGAGCTCGGCGGCCATGTCCTCCTGCCGATCGGCCGGCGGGTGATCCATCTCCCGCTCACGCCGGCCCTCGATCCAGGTGCGCAGCGTCGAGAGCCCAACGCCGAGATCGGCGGCCACCTCGCGGCGGGACCGCCCGCTCGTCTGCGCTCATCGCACCGCCTCAGCGCGAAACTCAGGGGTAAAGGTCTGCTTCCGGTCCGCCATCGGAAACCCCCTCCTTCAGGAAAAGAGCTCTCCACTTTCGCGGGGCAAGTCCAATCGCTCGAGGGCGCCAGGCCTCTCCGCGCGCGCCGTCACGCCATCGCCACCACGGCCGCCACCACCGCCAACCCGACCGCCAGCCACGTCGCATAGTCCCCGATCAGGCCGCTGTGCAGCACCTCCAGGGTGCGCGTCGGCGCCGATTGCGTGACGCTCACGGGACGGACCACGAAAGCCGGCAGCCTCCTCCGGAACAGACCGTACCCCGCGCCCGCCAGGGCGAGGACGACGGACGTCCACGGCAACCACGCCGGCCCCTCCGCAAGTGCCCCCGCCATCGGCCGGTGCATGAAGTCCGATGTCGCCCGCGGCAGGGCGTGCGCGATCAGGTCCGCCGGAAGCCCGACATCGAGGGCGAGCAGCACGCAGCAGGGTGCGAGCATGAGCCAGAGGGGCCGGTTGGCCTTCTCGAGCTCGTCCTCGCTCGGCGCCCCGGCCTCGTCGCCGGGATCCGGTCCGAGGCCGAGGAAGATACGGCCCGCAGCCCGGAGCACCGCCGCCCCGGTCAGCGCCGCGCCGACGGCACCGGCGGCCAGGGCGATTGCGTGCCCCTGCTGGATCAGAGCGCCCTGGACGAGGCGTGTCCCCTGGTCGAGGATCCCGATCGGCAGGCCGCAGAGAAGGAGCCCGGCCAGCCCCATGGCGATCCCGGCCGGCCCGATGCCGCGCCCGAGGCCGCGCAGGGCGATCTCGTCGATGCTCGCCCGGGTGGCCAGCAGGATCCCGGCGATCATGAACAGGGCGCCCTTCACCAGCCCGTGGCCGACCACGTAGACCAGCATCCCGCCCGTCCCACCCGCCGAGAGGGCACCGAGGGCGGTGAGCATGATCCCGGCATGCGAGATCGTCGAGAAAGCGAGCATCCGTTTCAGGTGGCGCTGCAGCAGGGCCATCCAGCCGCCAAGGAGAGCGGTGAAGCCGCCGAGGGCAGTGAGCAGCGCCGGCAGCGCATGCTGGACCTGTTCGGCCCCCCCGAACACGACGGCGCTGACCTTCGCGAGGCCGAACAGCCCGAGCGAGACCATCGAGCCGGAAAAGATGACCGAGACCGGGCTCGGCGCCACCGCGTGGGCGTCGGCGAGCCAGAACTGGAACGGCACGATCGCGCCCTTGATCATCAGCGCGACCGCCACGAGGCAGAAGGCACCGGCCACGACCGGGTCGCGGCCGGCGCGCGCCACCGCGGCCGCGATCCCGTCGAAATCCAGCGTGCCGGTCTGCGCGTAGATCAACCCGATGCCGCCGAGCATCAGGAATCCGGCGAGGCTGTTGACCACCGTGAAGTTGATGGCACCAGCGAGCGCGGATTCCGCCAAGTGGTAGGCCGTGAGCGCGAAGGCGGCGACGCTCATCACCTCGAACCACACGAACATGTTGAACATGTCCCGGGTGAAGCAGAACCCGACCATGGCGGCCAGGAACAGCAGCATCAGGATGTGGAAGTGCCCGTGGGTGCGGCCGAAGAAGCCCCAGGCGAACACGAAGGTGAGGGCATAGAGCAGGCCGATGAAGGCCGCGACCCAGCCGCTCACCGCGTCCACCGAGAAGCCGATCCCGAGATGGACGCCGTCGCGGGGCTCCCAGCCCCCGAACCAGTAGACGAGGGGACCGTCGGCGGCATTTGTGGCGATCACGCCGGACAGGATCGCGACGCCGAGCGCGGCGAGCGTCGCCAGGATATCGGCGAGGCGGCCCGGCAGCAGATGGGCGGTCGCCAGCATCGTGGCGCAGACCACGAGGGGAAGGGCGACCGGCAGCGGGAGGAGCGCGGCGGGGAAGGCGGTCACGGGGTGGTCCGCTGGCTTCCGTCCACCCGGCCCGCTTCCTTGCCGCCCGGGGAGGGGCCGCCGGCGCGCATCGGCCGGAGCTTCTCCGGATCCAGGCTGCCGCCGCGCTTGTAGGCCTGGATGGTCAGGACGAGGAGGAGGGCGGTCAGCGTCGCGCCGACGACGATATCGGTGAGCACCAGCGCCTGCATCACGGGATCGACGGCGGGCGTGCCCGGCGGATGGTCATAGAAGATCGGGGCGATGCTGCCCCACCGGTAGCCGAGGCCGAGCAGCAGCACGTAAGTCGCGGACTGGCAGACGCCGAGGCAGCCCACGAGGTGAATGAAGTTGCGGCTCGTGGCGATGCCGTAGAGGCCGACGCCGAACAGCCACGCGGCAACCGCGTAGGGCAGCATACTCACGCGGATTCCTCTCCGGGCTCTTCGGGTTCGTCCGCCGCGCGGGTCTCTTCCATGAATTCCAGGAAGAGCTGCGTGAAGCCGCCGGCCACCGCCAGGGCGACGCCGAGGTTCTCGACCAGCATCAGGCCGCCGGAGAACAGGTCGCGGAAGGTGCCGAGCGGCAGGACGTTCTGCATGAAGGCGGCGCCGGTGAGCATCGGCGCCAGCCCGCACAGGGCGAAGAGCAGCGCTCCGCCGCCCTCCAGGGCGTCGAGCCAATGGCTGCGGATGGCGTCCCGCCAGCCGGCGTAGCCCTCGCCGAGGTAGATCAGCAGGGTCCCGGAGGCGAGGATCACGCCCCCCTGGAAGCCACCGCCGGGGGTGACCGTCGCGTGCAGCACCACGTAGAGCCCGAAGAGCGCCGTCAGCGGGCCGGCGATCCGGCAGGCGAGCACCGTGGCCTCCGAGCGCGGGATCACGGCGCGGCCGGGCCGGTGGAGGGCGCGCTCCGTGTTGCCTTCGCCACGGCGGCCCCGCAGCAGGACGACGGTGCCGGTGATGGCGGCGAGGAGCATGAATTCCTCGCCGAGGGTGTCGAGGCCGCGCAGGTCGAAGTTGATCGCGCTCACCATATTGGCGACGTGGCGCGCCTCCGGGGTGATCGCGTTGATGCGTTCGCCGTATTGGGCGATCGTCGCGCCGAACGGCGGCAGGCCGGCGATGACCGCGGCGGCGCCGGGCAGCAGGACGAGGGCCGACAGCGCCAGCAGCGCGACGCGGAGGCGCGGACTCACGATTCCTCCTCGGGCGGCTGGTTCCGCACGGCCATGAGCGCCACGAGGAACAGGAGCGGCACCGCCGCCGAGCCCACCGCCAGCTCCGACAGGGCGACGTCGGGGGCCTGCAGCGCGTCGAACAGGATCGCCAGCACGAGCCCGTTGACCGCGATGGCGAAGACCTGCCGGGCCGGGTCGCGCACCAGCACCACCGCCGTGCCGGAGACGGCGGTGAACAGGAAGAGAAGCGGCAGGATGACGGTCATCGGAGCGCTCTCATGCCGAACGGCCCTCGCGCATCAGCAGGGCGCGGCCGGACACGTGCGACAGCACCGCGGCCCAGACGAGGAAGACCACCATCATCAGCAGGATCTTCAGCGACCGTCCCGAGATGCCGTCCGCCAGGAAGGCCGCCACGGTCACGAAACCCGAGGCCGCGACGTTGAGGAAGGCGAGGGCGTGAAGCCGGTCCAGCGCCCGGGGCAGGCGCCAGAGGGCGAGCGCTGCGAGCCACGTCGCAGCCACCGTCAGGCCGAGGAGCATGCCGATCACGACGCTCATATCCAGCGCTCCAGGAAAACCGCGAGCAGCATCGTGCCCGGCAGGTTGAGCAGGACCAGGGTGAGGGCGAGATCGGTGATCGAGGCTTGATCGGTGGCGAAGGCGAGCAGCGTCAGGATCAGGACCGTGATGCTGCCGGCGAGCTGGTAGGCGGCGAAGCGCTGGCCGGGGCGGCCCCGCCACGCCATCGCCGCTGCCAGGGCCAGCGGGGGCAGCAGCGCCAGGATGGCCGCCGTCCAAATCGTCATCGCGCCACGTCCTCAAGGGCATGCGTCGCCACCGTGCCGTGGGTACGGTCGAGGGTCAGCACGTAGCTGTCGGGGGCAAGGGCGGCGGCGAGCAGCCCGACGGCACGCGCAGCCGGTGCCGTGTCCCCGGTGGGCGCCGCCCAGTCCGTTTCGGAGACGCTGCGCTCGCGGGTGACTCCACCCTCGGCGGAACCGAGCGCGACCCTCGCCAGGTGGAGGCCGACCCGTGCGGTCTGGCGGGGCATCCCGAGGAGGGCCGGCCCCATCGGCCGAAGGGCCGCCCGGTCGAAGCGGAACCGCACGCCGCCGCGCCGCCCCACTCCCCACCACCAGACCGTTCCGAGGGTGGCACAGCCGACGGCCGCCAGCCCCTCGTTCAGGCTCACCGAACCCGCGAACACCATGTAGACCAGGGCGAGGGCAATCCAGATTCCGACGCCGTCACGCGTCGATCGCTCGTGGAGGCTGCTGATCGGTCCTGCCCGCATCGAACCTGCTCACATCGATCCAGATCGGAGCGCGGCCTCCGGAAGCGTGCCCGTGCGCATGCCCCAGAAAACGGAGCCGCGGGCGTCGGCGTTCCCGGAACCCGACGACACGGTTCCGTGTAAGGACCTCGGTACCCGCTCAATGCACGCGGTCTGAACCCGCGACACCAGCCTGATGCCGACGCAGCGCAGCTGCGGCCTCGAAAGGTCTCGGGCGCGGGTTGGATTTCGGCGATCGAGCAGACCTTGCAGGCACAGGGACAAGCGATGAAGGCCGAGATCCTCGACATCCGGTTCGTGCACGAGGGCTGGAGCCGCTTCGGGATCGCGCGGGTCCGCCTCGCCGACGGCGCGGTGGTCGAGCGGGAGATCGAGGATCACGGCAATTCGGTGGGGATCCTGCCCTACGATCCCGCACGAAAGGTCGCGACCCTGGTGCGCGAGCTGCGGGTGCCGCCCCTCTTCGCGGCGGGCGAGCAGGTCCAGCTCGAGGCGCCCGCCGGCCTGATCGACGACGGCAGTCCGGCGGACAACGCCCGCCGGGAGGTCCTCGAGGAGGTTGGCTTGCGTCTGCACGATCTGGAATTCGTCGGCGCCACCTATTCCTGCGCGAGCCTGACCACCGAGAAGATCCACCTCTACCTCGCGCCTTATGGCCAGGCCGACCGCGCGGAGGCGGGCGGAGGCGCCGAAGGCGAACACGAGAACATCCGCGTCGTCGAGATGCCGTTGGCCGACCTCGCCGCCCTGGCCGACCGGGCCGCGATCACGGACCTGAAAACGCTTACCCTGCTTCTGGCGCTGCGCGCGCGTCATCCTGAGCTGTTCCCCGCGTGAGAATCCGCTATCGCGTGATCGCTCAAGGGTTGCTTACTGCACTGGTGCTCGCCGGAGCCGCGTGGATCGCCTTCCACCTGCGCTGATGGTCGGCGGAGACCGGGCTTCAGGGATCGATGGCATGAGCGAAGACGCCGGACACACCGAACCGCACGGGCTCGACCGCGGCCTGACCAATTACGGCGATCGCGACTTCGCCCGCTACCTGCGCCGCTCCTTCGCCCGCTCGATGGGCCTCTCGCCGAGCCTGCTGAGCAAGCCGGTGGTCGGCATCGCCATGACGCCGTCGGGCTTCAACAACTGCCATCGGGGCATGCCCGAGCTGGTTGAGGCGGTCTCCCGCGGCGTGCTGGCGGCGGGCGCCCTGCCGCGGCCGTTCCCGACGGTGTCGCTCGGCGAGGTTTTCCTCAACCCCACCAGTATGATGTACCGCAACCTGATGGCCATGGACACGGAGGAGATGATCCAGGCCCAGCCGATGGATGCCGTCGTGCTGATCGGCGGCTGTGACAAGACCGTGCCGGCCCAGCTCATGGGCGCGGCTTCGGCCGGCCTGCCGGCGATCCAGCTCGTGACCGGCCCGATGTCCACCGGCCGCCACCGGGGCCAGCGGCTCGGCGCCTGCACCGATTGCCGCGGCTTCTGGGCGAAGTACCGGGCCGGCACCGTCGACGCGGAGGAGATCGCCGAGGTCGAGGGCCGGCTTTCCGTGACGGCCGGCACCTGCGCGGTGATGGGGACAGCCTCGACCATGGCGTGCATCGCCGAGGCGCTCGGCATGTCGCTGCCGGGCACGGCCGCGATCCCGGCGGTGCATTCCGACCGGCTGGTGGCCGCGGAAGAATCGGGGCGCGCGGCGGTCCGGCTGATCCAGTCGAAGATCGTGCCCTCCCAGGTCATCACCCGGAAGTCGGTGGAGAACGCCGTCCGGGTGCTGATGGCGGTCTCGGGCTCGACCAACGCCATCGTGCACCTCACGGCGATCGCCGGGCGGCTCGGCATCCGCATCCCCTACGCGCGCTTCAACGCGATCTCCGACGAGACGCCGGTGCTGGTCGACCTGAAGCCCGTGGGCGAGGGCTACATGGAGGATTTCCACGCGGCCGGCGGCATGGGGGCGCTGCTGCGCGAGTTGCGCCCGCTCCTCCACCTCGACACCGTCGACGTGGAAGGCAGGACGCTGGCCGAGCGGTTGGACGAGCCCGCGGGCTGGGTCGACCGTGCGGTGATCCGCGCCTTCGACAACCCGGTCTCGGCCGTGGGCGGGCTGGTGGCACTCACCGGCAACCTCGCCCCCGAAGGGGCCATCTTCAAGCGCGCGGCGGCGACCCCGGAGCTGTTCGAGTCCGAGGGCCGGGCGGTGGTGTTCACCGGCCTGGAGGACCTGAGCCGGCGGATCGACGACCCCGACCTCGACGTGGCGCCGGGCGACGTGCTGGTGCTGCAGAATGCCGGGCCGCACGCGGCCGGGATGCCGGAGGCCGGCTACCTGCCCATTCCCAAGAAGCTCGCACGGGCAGGGGTGAAGGACATGGTGCGCATTTCCGACGCAAGGATGTCCGGCACGGCCTTCGGCTCCATCGTGCTGCACATCGCCCCCGAATCCGCCATCGGCGGGCCGCTGGCCGCGGTGCGCGACGGCGACCGGATCCGCCTGTCGATCCGCGACAAGCGCATCGATCTGCTGGTCGAGGACGACGAGATCGCCCGCCGGCTCGCGGACCATCGGCCGCCGCCGGTCCCGAGCCGGGGCTACAAGGCGCTCTACCGCCGCACCGTCACCCAGGCCCCCGAGGGCTGCGACTTCGACTTCCTGATGGGGGAGGAGGGCGGGAACTGAAGCGTCCGGCTTGATCGCCGGCCTCGGCAGCCCCATCGTCCGGACAGGACTCGGGAGGTCACGGAATGACGCGCGCCTGCATCGTGGGTTGGGCTCACACCCCCTTCGGCAAGCTGGAGGAGCCGGATGTCGAGGGTCTGATCGCCCGGGTCTCGGGCGAGGCGCTGGCGCATGCCGGGGTCGAGGAGGCCCAGGTCGACGGCATCTACGTCGGCTCGATGAACACCGGCTTCTCGAAGCAGGGTTTCGAGGGGTCCCTCGTGGCGGTGAACCGGCCGGGCCTCGCCCATGCGCCGGCGACCCATTTGGAGAACGCCTGCGCCACCGGCTCGGCGGCGCTCTATGCCGCCCTCGACTTCGTCGACAGCGGCCGCGGCCGGATCGCCCTGGTGATCGGCGCCGAGAAGATGACGGCCAAGACCGTGACCGAGACCGGCGACATCCTGCTCGGCGCCTCCTACCGCAAGGAGGAGGCCGAGATTGAGGGCGGCTTCGCGGGCGTGTTCGGGCGGATCGCGGCGGGCTACTTCCAGCGCTACGGCGATCGCAGCGAGGAGCTAGCGCGGATCGCCGCCAAGAACCACCGCAACGGCGTCGGCAACCCCTACGCGCAGCTGCGCAAGGATCTCGGCTTCGATTTCTGCAACCGGGTCTCGGAGAAGAACCCCTACGTGGCGGCGCCCCTGCGGCGGACCGACTGTTCCCTGATCTCGGACGGGGCCGCGGCTCTGGTGGTGGCGGACGCCGAGACCGCCGAGGGGCTGGAGCGGGCGATCGGCTTCCGCGCCCGGGCGCACGTCAACGACATCCTGCCCCTGTCCCGCCGCGACCCGACGGAGTTCAAGGGCGCACGGCTCGCCTGGGAGAAGGCGCGCGCTCAGGCCGGGATCGGCAACGACGACCTCTCCTTCGTGGAGACCCACGATTGCTTCACCATCGCCGAGCTGATCGAGTACGAAGCGATGGGGCTCGCCGCCCCCGGCGAAGGCTACCGCGTGGTGCGCGAGGGTCTGGCCGAGAAGGGCGGCCGGCTGCCGATCAACCCGTCCGGCGGCCTTAAGGCCAAGGGCCATCCGGTGGGTGCCACCGGCGTCTCGATGCACGTGATGGCCTGCCTGCAGCTCATGGGGGAGGCCGGCGAGATGCAGGTGCCCGGGGCGGACCTCGCGGGGATCTTCAACATGGGCGGGGCGGCTGTCGCCAACTACGTGTCGATCCTGGAGCGGCGTCGCTGAGGGGGCGTTTGCAGCGGCGTCGAAGAGCTAAGTGAGTCTGACCGGTGGCGTCTTTGCGAGCGCAGCGAAGCAACCCAGTGACGCCATGCCGACCAGACGCGCGGTAATCTGGGTCGCTTCGCTGCGCTCGCGATGACGGAGCGGGCGGAGGAATGCACGCGCCCGTTGATCGCGGGTGCCCCGCTCAGCCCAGCTTGTCCAGCGCCTGAACGAGATCGGCGATCAGGTCGGCCTCGTTCTCCAGCCCGATCGACAGCCGCACGGTCTCCGGCCCCACCTGCGCGGCGGCCTTCTCGTGCTCCGGCAGTTGCCGGTGCGTGGTGGAGGACGGGTGGATGGCCAGCGATTTGATCTCGCCGATGTTCACGAGGTGCGAGATCAACTCCAGCCCGGCGATGAACGTGAGCGCGGCCTGCTCCCCGCCCTTCAACGCGAAGGTGAAGATCGAGCCCGGCCCGTTCGGTGTGTAGCGCCGTGCGAGGTCCTCCCCGGGCTGCCCCGGCAACCCCGGATAACTCACCCAGGCCACCGCCGGGTGGTCCTTGAGGAAAGCCGCCACCGCCCGGGCGTTGGCGCAGTGACGCTCCATCCGCAAGGGCAGCGTCTCGATGCCCATCAGCGTCAGGAACGCGTTCATGGGCGACAGGCCGGGGCCGAGGTCGCGCAGGCCGAAGAACCGGCAGGCCGCCGCGAACGGCGTCGCCGGGAAGGCCTCCGTCAGGACGAGACCGTCGTAATCCGGCCAGGGCTCGGTGATGAGGTTGTAGCCGCCGACCTTCGCCCAATCGAAGCGGCCGGCATCGCAGATCACGCCCCCGATGGTCTGGCCGGAGCCGCCCAGGAATTTCGAGGTCGAGTGCACGACGATGTCAGCGCCGTGCTCGATCGGCCGGATGAGCGCCGGGGAGGCGAGGGTGTTGTCCACTACCAGCGGCAGGTTGTGGCGGCGCGCCACCGCGGCGATGCCGGCGAGGTCCATCACGGAGGCGCAGGGGTTCACGATCGATTCGCAGACGATCGCCCGGCAGTCCGGCGTGATCGCCGCCTCGAAATCCTCCGGGGTCATGCCGCGGGCGAAATGCGGTTTCAGGTCGTAGCGGCCGTCGAGGCGCCGCATGAGGCCGAGCGAGCCGCCGAACAGGCGCGGAGAGGCGACATAGGCATCGCCGCTCTTCATCAGCGTCATGAGCACGAGCAGCATGGCCGACTGACCGGACGAGACGGCGACCGCCGCCTTCGCGCCTTCGAGGTCGGCGATACGCCGCTCCAGGGCCGCCACCGTCGGGTTGGAGCCGCGCGAATACGAGAAGCCGGTCCGGCGTCCGGCGAAGATGTCCGCCGCCTGCTCGGTGGAGTCGAACACGAAACCGTTGGTGAAATAGATCGGCTGGACCCGTGCACCCGTGGCGGGATCCGGCGCGGCACCGGCATGGATGGCCCGGGTCGCGAAGCGGTGCGGTCGGTTCTTGTCCGTCATGGCTCTCGGTCGGGTGTTGCAGGCCCGGACCGGGGGTGACCCCGCGCGCAACCGGGCGTCACGCCGCGCGGCGTATGAAGGCCTGAAGGGTTCGGACCAGGGTGGTCGGCTCGTAGGGCTTCGGGATGAACCGCGCGCCCTCCGGCATGTCGTTGGGGCCGGGCGTGCCCATGCCGGACACCACCAGCACCGGAATCGACGGCCAGCGATGGGCCACGAGGCGGGCGAGGGCGAATCCGTCCATCGAGCCCTGCGGCATGTCGACGTCGGTCATCAGGACGCCGACGTCGTCGCGATTCTCCAGGACCTTGAGAGCCTTGTCGGCGTGGGTCGCCTCCACGACGGTGAAGCCCGCATCCGCGAGAGTGTCCGAGGCCTCCATCAACAGGAGGCCGTCGTCTTCCACCAGGAGCACCACGGGTTGGTCGGACGGGCTATCTGACATCAGACCTGCGAAGGTGAGTCTCAAATTCCGAAGCCCGCGCCGTATTCCCACGGGGCTCCCCGCGTCAAGGCAGGGGTCCCGGCTGCGTCAGGCTGCCTCTTCACGCTTGCCGAGGCGCTTATCGAGATAGGTGTCCACCGTCTGGGTCAGTTCCTCGACCTTTCCGTCGAAGAAGTGATTGGCTCCGTCGACCATCTGGTGCTCGATGATGACGCCCTTCTGGGTCTTCACTTTCTCGATCACCGGCATGACTTCGCGGGCGGGCGCCACCCGATCTTCCGAGCCATGCACGAACAGGCCCGAGGACGGGCAGGGCGCCAGGAAGGTGAAGTCGTAGCGGTTCGCCATCGCGGCGATCGAGATGAAGCCCTCAATCTCCGGCCGGCGCATCAGCAGCTGCATGCCGATCCACGAGCCGAACGAGACGCCGGCGATCCAGCACGACTTCGCCTCCGGATTGACCGACTGCACCCAATCGAGGGCCGCGGCCGCGTCGGATAGTTCGCCCGATCCGTGATCGAAGGAGCCCTGGCTACGGCCGACCCCGCGAAAATTGAAACGCAGGGCTGCGAAGCCGCGATTGGCGAAGGTGTAAAAAAGATTGTACACAATTTGATTGTTCATCGTGCCCCCGAACTGCGGGTGCGGGTGCAGGATGATCGCGATCGGCGCGCCGCGCTTCTTGGGGGCTTGATAACGGCCTTCCAGGCGGCCGGCCGGGCCGGTGAAGATGACTTCGGGCATCGCTCGTCTCTCGCTGTCGAGATCGCCAACCGGGCGATCGGCGCGGCGGCGCAGCAGCCTTGACTCATCGCGCGGGCATCATAAAAGCGCTCTTAGAATAGTTCTAGTCGATTAGAATTATTCTAAAAAAAGCCGCTCCGGCCCATCGCGTTGGCTGTCACGCCGACCGAACACGGCCGGGCGGGATTTCATTTTGTCGGCGCGCCTTAGCACGGCGAGCCGCCGCGCGGGCAAGGAATTGTGACGCGCCGCAACAGAGGCCTTAACGGAACACGGATGAGCCGGGCACGCGCCTATCTCGATTACAACGCCACCGCCCCGGTCCGCCCGGCCGTTGCGGACGCTGTGGCGCGCGCGCTGATGCTCCCCGGCAACCCGTCCTCGATCCACGCGGAGGGCCGTGCCGCCCGGGCCGCCCTGGAGGCCGCCCGCGCGCAGGTCGCCGCCCTGGTGAACGCACGGCCCGACCAGGTGGTGTTCACCAGTGGCGGGACCGAGGCGGCCAACGCGGTCCTGTCGGGGGCGCTGCGCGGCCGCGGGCAGCCCGGCGCGACGCGCCTGCTCCACGGGGCCACGGCGCACCCCTGCGTCGCGGCCGGCCACCGGTTCCCGGAAGCCGCCGTGGAGGCCTTGCCGGTCAACCGCGACGGTGTGATCGACCTCGCCGCGCTGGAGTCCCGCCTCGCGGAACTGGCGGAGGAAAGCGTGCTCCTCTCGGTTCACGCGGGCAACAACGAGACCGGTGCGGTCCAGCCGCTGGCCGATGTGGTGGCCCTGGCGCGGGCGCACGGCCGGACGCTTGTCCACAGCGACGCGGTCCAGGCGGCCGGCAAGATCCCCCTGGACATGACCGGTCTCGGCCTCGACGCGCTCACGCTGTCGGGCCACAAGTTCGCTGCCCCGAAAGGCGTCGGCGCCCTGGTGCTGGCGGACGGCGTCACCCTGGAGACCGCTTTCCTGCGCGGGGGCGGCCAAGAGCGCCGGCAGCGCTGCGGCACCGAGAGCCTGCCGGCGATCGTGGGCATGGGCGAGGCGGCCCGGATCGCCCGCGAGTCCCTCGACGCGGAAGCGGCGCGGCTGTCGGCCTTGCGCGACCGGATGGAGGCGCGCGTGCGGACTCTGGCGCCCGACGCCGTGGTGTTCGCCGCGGGAGCGCCGCGCCTGCCCAACACCCTGAGCTTCTCGGTCCCGGGCCTCGACGCGCCCGGCGCCCTGATCGCCCTCGACCTCGCCGGCGTGGCGGTGTCGTCGGGCTCGGCCTGCTCCTCGGGCAAGGTCACGCGCTCGGCGACGCTCGCCGCTATGGGCGTCGGTCCGGATCTCGCCGGGGGGGCGCTCCGCGTCAGCCTCGGCTGGAACACGGTGGACGAGGAGGTGTCATGCTTCCTCGACGCCTTCGAACGGGTCTTGCAGCCCCTATATAAGCGGAAAGGGCGCGCGGCCTGAACGCGGCCGTACCCCTCCGCTTTCCGACAGACGCTTCCCGGTCCTTGACGCCGGAGATGCCTAGGAGACGCTGATGCCTGCCGTGCAGGAAACCATTGACCGGGTCCGCTCGATCGACCTCGACCAGTACAAGTACGGATTCGAGACCACCATCGAGATGGAGAAGTCCGAAAAGGGCATCTCCGAGGACGTCGTCCGCTTCATCTCGGCCAAGAAGAACGAGCCCGCGTGGCTCCTGGAATGGCGCCTCGACGCCTACCGGCGCTGGCTGACCATGAAGGAGCCGGAATGGGCGCGGGTCTCCTACGACAAGGTCGACTACAACGACATCTACTACTACGCGGCGCCCAAGCGGCCGGCGGCGATGTCGCTTGACGAGATCGACCCCGAGATCCTGAAGACCTACGAGAAGCTCGGGATTCCGTTGCGCGAGGTCGAGGTGCTGGAGGGCATCGCGCCGGAGCGCCGCGTGGCGGTCGACGCCGTGTTCGATTCGGTCTCGGTGGCCACCACCTTCAAGAAGGAACTCTCGAAGGCCGGCGTGATCTTCATGCCGATCTCGGAGGCCGTGCAGGAATATCCCGAGCTGGTGCAGAAGTACCTCGGATCGGTCGTGCCGGTGACCGACAACTTCTTCGCCACGCTGAACTCGGCCGTGTTCTCGGACGGGTCGTTCGTTTACATCCCGCCGGGCGTGCGCTGCCCGATGGAGCTGTCGACCTATTTCCGCATCAACGAGCGCGACACCGGCCAGTTCGAGCGCACGCTGATCATCGCCGACAAGGGCTCCTACGTCTCGTATCTCGAGGGCTGCACGGCCCCGAAGCGCGACGACAACCAGCTCCACGCCGCAGTGGTCGAGCTCGTCGCCCTGGATGACGCCGAGATCAAGTACTCGACCGTCCAGAATTGGTACCCGGGCGACAACGAGGGCAAGGGCGGGATCTACAACTTCGTCACGAAGCGCGGCGACTGCCGCGGCGCCCGCTCGAAGATCTCCTGGACCCAGGTCGAGACCGGCTCGGCGATCACCTGGAAGTACCCGTCCTGCATCCTGCGCGGCGACGAATCGCGCGGCGAGTTCTACTCGATCGCGGTTTCGAACGGCATGCAGCAGGTCGACTCCGGAACCAAGATGATCCATCTCGGCAAGAACACGACGAGCCGGATCATCTCGAAGGGCATCTCGGCGGGCCGCTCGCAGAACACCTACCGGGGCCTCGTCTCGGCCCACAAGAAGGCCAAGGGCGCGCGCAACTTCACGAACTGCGACTCCCTTCTGATCGGCGACCAGTGCGGCGCGCACACGGTGCCGTACATCGAGTCGAAGAACGCCTCGGCGGTGTTCGAGCACGAGGCGACCACCTCGAAGATCTCCGAGGACCAGATGTTCTACTGCCAGCAGCGCGGCCTCTCCGAAGAGGAGGCGACCGCGCTCATCGTCAACGGCTTCGTCCGGGACGTGCTGCAGCAGTTGCCCATGGAGTTCGCCGTCGAGGCCCAGAAGCTGATCTCGATCAG
This sequence comes from Methylobacterium sp. P3_A11, assembly GCF_056403155.1. Lineage (NCBI taxonomy): Bacteria > Pseudomonadati > Pseudomonadota > Alphaproteobacteria > Hyphomicrobiales > Methylobacteriaceae > Methylobacterium > Methylobacterium sp. P3_A11. Next base: position 106,469 of record NZ_JBFUGA010000004.1, on the reverse strand, counting down.
CCTGGAAGGCTCGGTGGGCTGAGGGCTCTCGACGCGTGTGTACATCCGCTCTCCCCTTTGCGGGGAGGGCCGGGGCTGGGGGTGGTGCCGGATCAGATTCGGCGCTGCCTTCCGCTCCAACCCCAACTCCGGCTCCTCCCCGCACGGGGGAGGAGAGCGCGTCGCCCGTCATCACGCCAGGATGCGTGAGCGGCGAGGCCTCGGGGACGGGGGACAATCAGCGACTTCGAACAGGACTACCGGACAATGCTGGAAATCAAGAACCTCGTCGTGCAGATCGAGGACAACCGCATCCTCAACGGCCTCGACCTGACCGTGAAGGACGGCGAGGTCGCCGCAATCATGGGTCCGAACGGCTCGGGCAAGTCGACCCTCTCCTACGTCATCGCCGGAAAGTCGGACTACGAGGTCCTCGACGGCGAGATCCTGCTCGACGGCCACAACCTGCTGGAGATGGAGCCCGACGAGCGCGCGGCCGCCGGCGTGTTCCTGGCCTTCCAGTATCCGCTGGAGATCCCCGGCGTCGGCACCATGACGTTCCTCAAGGCCTGCCTGAACGCCCAGCGCAAGGCCCGCGGCGAGGGCGAGATCTCGACCCCCGACTTCATCCGCGCGGTCAACGCCGCCGCGGACCGGCTGGAAATCAACAAGGACATGCTCAAGCGCGCCCTCAACGTCGGGTTCTCCGGCGGCGAGAAGAAGCGCATGGAGATCCTCCAGATGGCGCTCCTGGAGCCGAAGTTCTGCGTCCTCGACGAGACCGATTCCGGCCTCGACATCGACGCCCTGCGCATCGTCTCCGAGGGCGTGAACGCCCTTCGCGGCAAGGGCCGCTCGTTCCTGGTGATCACCCACTATCAGCGCCTCCTGAACCACATCGTGCCGGACGTCGTGCACGTCATGGCGAAGGGCCGGATCGTGAAGACCGGCGGCAAGGAGCTGGCCCTGGAGCTCGAGGCGTCGGGCTACGCCGAATACAGCACCAGCGAGGCGGCCTGAGCCATGGCCGACGTCACCAACTTCCGCTCGCCTGCCGAGGCTGGCCTGTCGAAGCTGTTCGAGGCGGGTCGCCAGAGCTTCGCCAGCGAAACCGCGATCGCCCGTGAGGAAGCCTTCCGCTTCTTCGAGGCGGCCGGCCTGCCGAGCCGCCGGGTCGAGGCCTTCAAGTACACCGACCTGCGCGCCGCCATCACGGAGGCCGCTCCGCCCGCGGAGGCGCCGAGCCTCGACGTTGCGAAGGCGGCCGTCGCCGCGGCGCGGGGTTTCGCCGGCCTCGAGGCCGCGCGCCTGACCTTCGTGAACGGCCACCTCGTCCGCGCGCTGTCCGATCTCGACCGGATCCCCGAGGGCGTCACGGTGACCCCGATGTCCGAGGCGCTGACCAAGGGCGACGCCGCCCTGAAGCAGCTCGCACCGGTGTCCCAGGCCCGCGAGAACCCGGTCTATCAGCTCAACACCGCCTTCCTCGCGGACGGGGCTGTGATCACGGTCGCCCCCGGCGCGAAGCCGGAGCTGCCCCTGCACCTCCGCTTCGTCGGCACCGGCGATGCGCCGTTCTCGACGGCGACCCGCGTGCTGGTCCAGCTCGGCGAGGGTGCGGAATTCAGCCTGCTGGAGAGCCACGAGGGGCCGGACGGGCTGACCTGTCAGCCCAACGACGCCCTCGACGTGGTGGTCGGCCCCAGGGCCGCCTTCCGGCATACGCGCCTGAACATCGAGGGGGACGCCACGATCGCGCTCTCGACCCTGTCGCTCAAAGTCGAGGCCGAGGCGCAGGTCGAGACCGTCAACCTCGTGACCGGGGCCGTGCTGTCGCGCCACCAGATCTTCGTCCACGTCGCGGGCGAGGATACGAACGTGGTCGTCAACGGCGCCGCCATGCTGCGCAAGGGCCAGCTCGCCGATTCGACGCTGCTTGCGGACCATGCCTCCGTCGGCGGCGTCGGCCGCGAGCAGTTCAAGTGGATCATCGACGGCGACGCGACCGGCGTGTTCCAGGGCAAGATCATCGTCCGGCAGGCCGCCCAGAAGACGGACGGCAAGATGAAGTCCGACTGCCTCCTCCTTACCGACGAGGGGCAGATGATGAACAAGCCGGAACTGGAGATCTTCGCCGACGACGTCGCCTGCGGCCACGGGGCCACCTGCGGTGCGCCGGACGAGGATCTATTGTTCTACCTGATGGCCCGCGGCCTGCCGCGCCCCGTCGCCGAGAGCCTGCTGGTGCAGGCCTTCGTGGGCGAGGCGGTGGAGGCGGTCACGCACGAGGGCGCCCGCGCGGCGCTGATCGGCGAGATCGAAGCCTGGCTCAAGGCGCGGGGCTGACATCCCGGCCGGTCCCGCTCGGTGACCGGCCGCTTCTCCAGACCTGACTCCCATCCTGAGGCGCCCGCGGGAGCGGGTCTCCAGGGTGGGCGCCAGGCACCGCAACACCAGCCGGGGGGCTCCGAGGAGCCCCCCGCTCCGCTCCGGCACCTCAGGATGAGGGCTGTTCCCGGGATCGGCGAAGTCTTCCGAAGGTCGCGACCATGAACGCACCCGTCCTCACCCCCACCTACGACGTCGAGGCGATCCGCAAGGATTTCCCGATCCTGGCGCAGCAGGTCTACGGCAAGCCGCTGGTCTACCTCGACAATGCGGCCTCGGCGCAGAAACCCCGTCAGGTGATCGACGCGATGGTGGCCTGCATGGAGACGGGCTACGCCAACGTCCACCGCGGCCTGCATTTCATGGCGAATGCCGCCACCGAGGGCTTCGAGGGCGCCCGCGAAACGACGCGCCAGTTCCTCAACGCCGCCTCCACGGACGAGATCATCTTCACGCGCAACGCCACGGAGGCCTACAACCTCGTGGCCTCGTCGATGGGCTGGGCCGGGATGATCGGSGAGGGGGACGAGATCATCCTCTCGATCATGGAGCACCACTCCAACATCGTGCCCTGGCACTTCCTGCGCGAGCGCCGCGGCGCGGTGATCAAGTGGGCGCCGGTGGACGACCAGGGCAATTTCCTGGTCGAGGAGTACGAGAAGCTGTTCTCGCCGCGCACCAAGATGGTGGCGATCACCCACATGTCGAACGTGCTCGGCACGGTGACGCCCGCCGCGGAGATCGTGCGGATCGCCCATGCCCACGGCGTCCCCGTGCTGCTGGACGGTGCGCAGAGCGCCGTGCATCAACCCGTCGACGTCCGGGCGCTGGACTGCGACTTCTTCGTCTTCACCGGCCATAAGGTCTACGGACCGACCGGGATCGGCGTGCTCTACGCCAAGAAGGAATGGCTGGAGCGCCTGCCGCCCTATCAAGGCGGGGGCGAAATGATCCGCACGGTGAGCGAGGACGCGGTCACCTACAACGACCCGCCGCACAAGTTCGAGGCCGGGACCCCGGCGATCGTCGAGGCCGTCGGCCTCGGGGCGGCGCTCGAGTACATGATGAACCTCGGACGAGAGGCCATCGCGGCTCACGAGGCGAAGCTCACGGCCTACGCGCAGGAACGGCTCGGCGCGATGAATACCCTGCGCCTGATCGGCACCGCGGCCGGCAAGGGCGGCGTGATCGCCTTCGAGATGAAGGGGACCCATGCCCACGACATCGCAACGGTGATCGACCGGCAGGGGGTGGCGGTGCGGGCTGGGACGCATTGCGCCATGCCGCTGCTGAACCGCTTCGGCGTCACCTCGACCTGCCGGGCCTCGTTCGGCCTCTACAACACCACGGCGGAGATCGACGCCCTTGCCGAAGCCCTCGGCAGGGCAGAAATGCTGTTCACCTGATAGTCTGGTTGGAGCTGGTCCCGCCCGCGCGGGACCGGGGAGAGTGAAGCGATGACCACCGACGCCACCATCACGGGCGGCATGAACGCCCCCGCCGTCGCGGGCACCTCCGCGATCCCGCAGGCGGAGATGGACCGCCTGACGGACGACATCGTCGCCGCGCTCAAGAGCGTCTACGATCCCGAGATACCGGCCGACATCTACGAACTCGGCCTCATCTACAAGGTCGACATCGACGACGACCGAAAGGTCGCCATCGACATGACCCTCACGGCCCCTGGCTGTCCGGTGGCGGGCGAGATGCCGGGCTGGGTCGAGAACGCCGTCGGCGCGGTGGCCGGTGTCCAGTCCTGCACGGTGACCATGGTGTTCGATCCGCCGTGGGACCAGAGCCGGATGTCGGACGAGGCCCGCGTCGCCCTGGACATGTGGTAGGACGTCCGCGGCTCCACCCGTGCGTGGGGCCGCAAGCCCATGGCGTCACGGCGTTCCGAGGATCGCTCGGGGACGGCCCCCCGCGGGGGCCTGCCCGGAAAATATTACACTGCCTTCGAAACGGTTTAGCGCGCGGACTTCGGGCGCCGCGCGAACCGTCGCGCCGTCCGGTTCTGCGGCGATCTACGTAGCCGTTAAGACCCCGCTAACCACGACCGCGCAGATCGATCGGAGCCGCTGCGAGCCGCGGCCTCTCCCTCGATACGGTTGGTGGAAACGGATGGCATCGGGCTACGTGGTCGCGGCGTTCCTGGAATTGGTCGGGCTGGTCGGTCTCGTGATCGCGGTGCTCAGGATGCGGACGGAACGACAGGCACGGTCCGCCGAGTTGCGGAGCTTCCTTCGGTCCGGACAGATGCCGGCGACCGGCGCCGTCGGATCGCACACGGACGTTGCGTCGCGCGTCATCGCCATCCCGTTCGACCCCGCGCGCGGCAGCGCGGAACCTGCGCGCCCATCGGCCGCCCGTGCGGCGCTCGGGCGCGCCATCCCGACCCTGCGCAACGGACTGTCCGCAGCGATCAGCGCAGGATGATGTCGAGGCCGCTTCCGAACAGGACGACGGCGCTGAGCGTCAGCATGAACTTCAGGTCTTCCAGACGTGCGCTCATGATCGCCCCGCGTTGTTTGGCTGGCTGGCCGCTGCTTCGATGAGGCATCATCAGCGAAAGGACAGGTTTTGCGCGAGTCCTTTCAGGTTCCGTTAGGGATTTACCGACGCTTTCCATTTACTAAAGTTACCAATTGGTTAAATCGGGATCTGCGCGTACGCCCCGTTTCGGCCCGGACACGCACGTCCCCACCGGACGCCAGGAAAGTTCGCGTCATGTCTCCAACCCCGAGCACGACCATCGGGCGGATCGTCGATTGGCTCTTCCGTGACCGGAGGACCGGCGCGATCACCATCGCGCAATGGCCGAATCTGCCCCTCTGGCTGTTCGCCGGCTTCAGCCTGGCGGCCTGGCTCGCGCAGGGGCGGGGACCGGTCGAGTCCTGGCTGTCGCTCGGTGCCGACCTCGCGCTGGCGTGGTGGGCGGCCGACGAACTCCTGCGTGGCGTGAATCCGTGGCGTCGCATTCTCGGCGCAGCGACGCTGATCGGCCTGATCGCGCTCACCACGCTCCGACGCGTCGGCTAGCGCCGTTCCCGCTTGGGTTGGGAGAGGGGGCATGACGCGGCTGCCTGGACCGCAGTCCCCCTGCGTCCAAACCGTTGCGACACGATCGAGAACGGCTCAGCTCAGAAGCGACGATCTCGCGCTACCGACAATTGTATTTTTCAGCGGCGAATAAGCGCGGGCTCGGGGCCTGCGCCAGGGAAAGCGGATCACCGGCAGCCAATTGCCCGGTGCGCCTCCTCGCGGCCGGTCCGGCCGCAGACCCCGGAGATGCGGCAGCAACATAACGGCAGGTTGCACCCGCCGAAAAAGTGTGGATGGTCGTGCCGCGCGCCGTTTAGACGGCGCGGGTGTGCCATCCAGCGCCTTCGCGCTCGGCTGAAGGATTGGTTTCCGGGAAATCATGACGGACGCGGGTGGATTCGATCTCGACAGCAAGGCGAAAACCGCGCGCGAGCGCGAATCGCTGCTGCGCCAGATTGCCGAGGCCCTGGAGATCCCGATCTCGACCTTCCGAAGGCCGGCCGCCTCTCTGAGCCCCAACGGCCCGAGCGCCTCCGAGTGTGCCGCCCTGTTGTCGGCCTTCTCGCGGATCGAGGACCCGGAACTCCGCAAGGCGTGCGTGGTGCTGGCGGAGCGCTACAGTCGCGCCTGAGAGGCGAAGCCCCCCGCGGTGCGGTTGCGCACGCGGGCTCTGTGAGCGCCGCGATGTCGGCATGCTATAGGGGCCTCCGTTTCCGAAGGCGGCCCGCACGGTCGGCCCACCGCATGTCCGGAGCCGGAACGCCGTCGCCGTCTCCGCGCAAGCCCCAACTCGCTTCAGGCCCCGATGCCGATCCTCTCCATCTCGAAGCTGTCGAAGACCTACACGTCCGGTTTCACCGCCCTGCGCGACATCGACCTCGCCATCGAGCGCGGCGAGATCTTCGCGCTCCTCGGCCCGAACGGGGCCGGCAAGTCGACTCTGATCAACATCGTCTGCGGCATCGTCACGCCGAGTTCCGGCACCGTGCTGGTCGACGGTCATGACATCGCCGGCGATTACCGCGCCGCCCGCCGGGCCATCGGCCTCGTGCCACAGGAACTGACCACCGACGCCTTCGAGACGGTGGTGAATACGGTGAGCTTCTCCCGGGGGCTGTTCGGCCTGCGGCCAGACCCCGGCCACATCGAGCGCATCCTGAAGGCGCTCTCCCTGTGGGACAAGCGCGACAGCCGGCTCATGACCCTGTCGGGCGGCATGAAGCGCCGCGTCCTGATCGCCAAGGCCCTATCGCACGAACCCCGGATCCTCTTCCTCGACGAGCCCACTGCGGGGGTCGACGTGGAGCTGCGCCAGGACATGTGGCGCCTCGTGCGCGAGCTGCGCCAGCAGGGCGTGACGGTGATCCTCACCACCCACTACATCGAGGAGGCCGAGGAGATGGCCGACCGGATCGGCGTGATCCGCCGCGGCGAGATCATCCTGGTCGAGGAGAAGGCGGCGCTGATGCACAAGCTCGGGCGCAAGCGGCTGACCCTGCATCTCCAGCAGCCGATCGCTTCCGTTCCGTCGGAACTTGCCGATTACGAGCTGGCGCTTGCCGGGGACGGACACGCGCTGATCTATACCTACGACACGCGGGCGGAGCGGACCGGCATCACCGGGCTGCTGACCGGACTCTCCGCGGCGGGCATCCGCTTCAACGACCTCCACACCGAGCAGAGTTCCCTGGAGGACATCTTCGTCGGCCTCGTCCGCGGGGACGACGCACGGTCAGGAGTACCGGCATGAGCGCGGCCTTCAGCATGAACTGGCCGGCGGTTCGGGCGATCTACCTGTTCGAGATGGGCCGTTTCTGGCGCACGGCAGGGCAGAGCATCCTCGCCCCGGTGATCTCGACAACCCTGTATTTCGTGGTGTTCGGGGCCGCGATCGGCTCCCGGGTCTCGGCCGTGGACGGCGTGCCCTACGGGCTGTTCATCGTGCCGGGCCTGATCATGCTGTCGCTGCTCACGCAGAGCATTTCCAACGCCTCGTTCGGCATCTACTTCCCGCGCTTCGCCGGGACGATCTACGAGATCCTCTCGGCGCCGATCTCACCTCTTGAGGTGGTGCTGGGCTTCGTCGGCGCGGCGGCCTCCAAGTCGATCCTGATCGGCCTGATCATCCTGGCGACCTCGGCGCTGTTCGTACCGCTGCGGATCGACCATCCCTTCTGGATGCTCGGGTTCCTGCTGCTCACCGCGGTGACGTTCAGCCTGTTCGGCTTCGTGATCGGGCTCTGGGCCGACGGGTTCGAGAAGCTTCAGCTGGTGCCGCTCCTCGTGGTGACGCCCCTGACCTTCCTGGGCGGCAGCTTCTACGCCATCGGCATGCTGCCGCCGTTCTGGCACGCGGTGAGCCTGCTCAACCCGGTCGTCTACCTGATCAGCGGATTCCGCTGGGCATTCTTCGGCAGCGCCGACGTGAGCATCGCGATCAGCCTCGGCATGACCGCCCTGTTCCTGTGCGTGTGCCTGGGCCTCGTCACCTACATCTTCCGGACGGGCTACAGGCTGAAGAGCTGAAGGCTCAAGGCTGGGCGGCGAGGAAGGCCAGCACGCCGTCCCGATGCGGCTTGGCTCCGACCGCCGTGGAGTGGTCTTTGCCCTCGATCTCCAGGGCGCGCGCATCCGGCATCAGGGCGGCGAGAGCCGGACCGGATCCCGCCACGGTGTCGAGGGTGCCGACCGAGACCAGCACCGGAACCTCGATCTGCCCGAGTTCGGCCCGGCTGAGCGTCTGGCGCGAGCCGCGCATGCAGGCCGCCAGGGCGCGCAGGTCGCTGCGGGTCTGCTCGGCGAAGGTGCGGAAGGCGGCGGCCGTCGGGTTCGGCGCCGGCGTCCCGGCCGGCGCCTCCAGCGCCTCGGCGATCCCGGAGGGCAGTCCCTTGCCTTCGACCAGATGCATGCCGAGGCCGCCGATCAGGGCCGACCGTACCCGGTCCGCGTGGTCCAGGGCGATGTGGGCCGTGATCCGGCCGCCCATCGAATAGCCCATGACGTGGGCGCGTTCGATGCCGAGATGGTCGAGGAGCCGGATCGCGTCGCCCGCCATCGCTTCGGAGCTGTAGGCGGCCGGGTCGTAGAGCTTCTCGCTCTCGCCGTGGCCGCGATTGTCCAGCGCGATCGCCCGGTAGCCGGCCTGGGTCAGCGCGCGGACCCACTGGGTGTTCACCCAGTTGACCGCGTGGTTCGACGCGAAGCCGTGGATCAGCAGGACCGGCTTGCCTCCTCCGTCCGCAGGCGGCACGTCGATATAGGCGATCCGCACGCCGTCGGAATTGAAGGATTCCATGCCGGGCACCCTGTGTTCATCAAGCTCGGCCACGGCTTAGACCAAGCGGGCGCGCCGGGGCAACGCGGATCGATCCGCTTGCGGGGCGGAGCGCCGGCTGGCAAACCGCGGCGGTCATGACGGACACGCAGCCCTACGGCACCTACGAACCGGCCGGCCTCGTGGCGGCGATCACCCGCCGCACGAACCGGATCCCCGCCGAATCCTGGTACGGGCGGCGCCTGGCGCTGTTCCTGCGCCGGATCGCGATCTCGCGCCTGGGGGGCAAACCCCTCGACGTGATCCGTTACGGGGCGCGGATGCGGCTGCATCCCTACAACAACAACTGCGAGAAGAAGGTGCTGTTCACCCCGCAGTTCTTCGATCCGGAGGAGCGGGCGCTGCTGCAGGCGCGCCTGCCGAAGGACTGCGTGTTCCTCGACATCGGCGCCAATATCGGCGCCTACGCCCTATGCGTCGCGGCGTTCTCGGGTCCGGCGGCCCGGATCGTGGCCGTCGAACCGCAGCCCGACGTGTTCGACCGCCTGACCTACAACATCGCCCAGAACCCGTTCCACACCGTCAAGGCCGTCGCCTGCGCGGTGGCCGACAAGGCCGGCGAGCTGACCCTGTTCATCGATCCCCGCAACCGCGGCGAGTCGAGCCTGCGCATCGTCGGCACCAACGAAGGCGCGCGGATCACCGTCCCGGCGGTCACGCTGCTGGATCTCCTGCGCAGCGAAGGCCTGAGCCGGGTCGACGCGATCAAGCTCGACGTCGAGGGCGCGGAGGACCTGATCCTGGAGCCGTTCCTGCGCGAGGCGCCTGAGGCGCTGCTGCCGCGGATGCTGCTGATCGAGAACGGCAGCGGGCAGTGGCAGCTCGACCTGCCGACCCATCTTGCGACCTATGGCTACCGCGAGATCTCGCGGTCGCGGCTGAACCTGATGTTCGAGCGTCCCGACGTCAGGGCGGGGTGATCACCGGAATCTCCGCGGCGATGGCGACGCCCTCCGGCCCGACGGCGCATCGATAGGCGTGGACCGCCACACCCGCCGCCCGGGCCTCCCGGAAAGCCCGGTCGAAGGCGGGGTCGATGTCCCGGGCGACATCGAAGGCCTCGGCCTGCATCTGCACGACGATGACCACCAGCGCCCGGCCGCCCTCGGCCACGACCTGGGCGAGGTCGCGCATGTGCCGGGCGCTACGGGCGGCCTTGCAGTCCGGAAACTCGGCGAGGCCGGCCTGGCGCATCAGGTGGCAGTTCTTGACCTCGACGTGGCATCCGCCCTCGGCCGCGCCGCTCGCCAGGAAGTCGACCCGGCTCGCCTGCGCGTAGCGAACCTCCGGCTTCAGCACGTCGTGACCGGCGAGGGCCGCGATGGCGCCGGCCCGGAAGGCCTCGGCCACGAGGGCGTTCGGGCGCATTGTGTTGACGCCGACCCATTGCGCACCGCCGGGCAGGTCCGCCTCCACGAGTTCCCAGGTCAGCGGCAGCTTCCGCGCCGGATTGCCCGACCTGGAGAGCAGCACCTGCGCCCCGGGCGTGTTCAACCCGAGCATCGCCCCGGGGTTCGGGCAATGGACCGTCACCCGGCCGTCATCGGTATCGATGTCGGCCAGGAAGCGCTTGTAGCGCTGCACGAGCCGTCCGGGCAGGAGCGGCGCGGCGAACTGCATCGGATCCTCGGGGTTTGCGTAGTCGTGGGCTGCGGTCGCGCTATCTGCCTGCGAGACCAGCCCGACGCCAGAGTTCCATGACCCAGCCCTCCGATTCCGTCACCGCCGCGATCCTCGTCATCGGCGATGAGATCCTCTCCGGTCGCACCAAGGACAAGAACATCGGCACGATCGCCGACTTTCTCACCGCCGCCGGGATCGACCTGCGGGAGGTGCGGATCGTGCCCGACGAGGCCGCCATGATCGTCGAGGCGGTCAACGCGCTGCGCGCCCACTACACCTACCTGTTCACCACCGGCGGGATCGGCCCGACCCACGACGACATCACGGCCGATTGCGTGGCCGAAGCCTTCGGGGTCGGCATCGATGTCGATGAGCGCGCCCGGGCGATGCTGCTGGAGCGACACAAGCCGGAGGATCTCAACGCGGCGCGCCTGCGCATGGCGCGGATTCCGTTCGGGGCCGACCTGATCGCCAACCCGGTCTCGAAGGCACCCGGCTTCCGGATCGGGAACGTCCACGTCATGGCCGGCGTCCCGAGCATCATGCAGGCCATGCTCGATTCGATCGCGCCGACCCTGAAGGGTGGGGACGCGATGCTGTCCGAGACGATCGAGGCCGCCGGCGTGGCCGAGGGCACCTACGCGGGCGAACTCGGCGCGATCGCCAAGGCGCACCCGTCGGTCTCCATCGGCTCGTACCCGGCCATCACGCCGGAGGGGTTCCGCAACCGGATCGTGGTGCGCAGCCGCGACGCGGAGGCGCTCGCGAAGGCGCGGAGCGCGGTCGAAGCCCTGGTGGGACGGCTGTCGGCCTGAGTGACGGACATCCGTTCGGATCGAGTGGTGTAGCGAGGCTGAGTGGATGGTTCGGGACAAGGACAAGCGGGCTGATCCGGAGGTCCGGCGCGACGAGTTGCTGAAGGAAGTCTCCGAGATCGGGCGACCGGACGCCTACGTGCTGCACGAGGTCATCCGCCTCGAGGGCGACGAGGAACTGCGGCGCCACGGGGTCGCGCTGTTCCTGTCGGCCTTCGCGGCCGGTCTGAGCATCGCCCTGTCGCTGATCGTGCCGGGCGTCCTGCGGAGCCACCTGCCCGAGACCGACTGGGCGAAGATCGTGAGTTCGATGGGCTACGCGGTCGGGTTCCTGGTCGTCGTGCTGGGTCGGCAGCAGCTGTTCACCGAGAACACCATCACGCCGATCCTGCCGCTGCTGCACGACCGCTCGGTGAAGACGGCCCTGCGGGTCATACGGCTCTGGGCCATCGTCCTGTCCGGGAACATCCTCGGCACGCTCGCCATCGCGACGGTTCTGGCGCACGCCGGCGCCTTCGAGCCGCCGGTGCTCAAGGCCTTCGCCGCGATCAGCCACGACGCCATCGCGCACCCGTTCTGGGCGACGTTCGTCAAGGCGGTGTTCGCCGGCTGGATGGTCGCCCTGATGGTCTGGTTCCTTCCGGCCACCGGCAGCGCCGCCCCCTTCGTGATCCTGTTGATGACGTGGCTCGTGGCGCTCTGCAGCCTCGCGCACATCGTCGCCGGCTCCGTGGAGGCGTTCTACCTCGTCGTCACCGGCGCGGCTTCGATGGCCGATTACGGGCTGAAGTTCTTCCTGCCGACGCTGCTGGGAAACCTGTTCGGCGGCGCAACCCTGGTGGCGGTGCTGAACTACGGTCAGGTGGCTCCGGAGGTGGAGGAGACCAAGGCGGTGGAGGGCGAGCGGCCCGATTGAGGCGGAGGCGCCCGTCGACGCGCAGGGGCGAGCCGACCGGACAGTCCGGGTCATCCCGGACCTGCAGCACACGAGCCTGAACGGTCTTCGTATGTCACGGGCGGACCCGGCGCTCGCGCCCTCCAGGATCGGGGATGCATCCGACGTTCCAGTCCACACCATGGCGACGCTGAAAGAAAAAGCTCTTCTCTCGTCACCACATCCGGCCTGACGGCCTCGCTTCTTCATCAAGGAGCTGGCCCGATGTCCGCCTTGTCCGCAGCCTTCCTCCGCGACGAAGCCGCAGCGTCCGTCAAGCTGGAAAGCACTGACGTGGTAGCCGACATAAAGCCTGCGACGATCCGGCCGATCATCGCGGCCGACATCGTCAAGGAAGCGCGCCCACACGGACGGGTCCGACATCTGACGCGACGGTCGGCGTCACCTTCACTAATCCCAGAAGACCGCTGAGGGCACCAGGAAGCGGTCCGCGGCATCGTCCACACGAACACCGTTGTGGGCCACTCCTCCATGTTGAAACATAGCATGAGGGGCATCTACCCACATTGCGGCAAGCAGCACCTCCACCGCTATCTCGCGGAGTTGGACTTCGTGCACACGTTCCGCCCTCGCGTGCTCCCTCAACGGCGAAACAGGCACCGACCGGCCATCCCGCACGATATCTATTGTTTCGCGCTGCGTGGGGCTGGGGCTAGCTAGGACGAGGTTGGTTTTGATGCCATGCTGAAGCCGGTAGCGAGGCCCCGTAATGCTGCCTCTGGAAGACCCTGAAGCATCGGGGCGCTTGGTCAGGCGGCGTGATTTGGACGCCTTCAACGCCTTCCGCGCTCCATTCCATAGCGAGCACGATTGCACTTGCCGGCGATGTCCGCGTGACCGAGCGGAGACCGTCCGGCCCCTTGCCTGAAATAACGAAGGGCATGGTTGCGCTCCAAGCTTGTAAGCGGGAGCGCACGTCTCTCTCGGCCGTCAGCGCCTACGGTTCGGTTGCTGACGATCTAGGTCAACGGTCCTGAACGCCGTTTGTTACGCAGATCAGAAATTGGCAATCGTTTCGCCAGCCGCGAAGCCTCGCTGAGGCGTCTGTGCGAACGGTATAATGGCCAAAGAAAAAGCCGCCCGGAGGCGGCTTCTCGATGCGTCGGAGCGTCCGGATCAGGATCGCATGCGGGTCCGGACCTCGCCGAGGCTCGAACGGATCAGACCTTGAGCGGCCTCGCCCTGCATCCGCTCGCGCAGGATCGTCTCCGACACCTTCACGGCCGCTTCCGCGGCGGCGGCGCGGACCTGGGCTTCGGCCTGAGCTTCGGCCTGGGCGATCTTGGTCTCGGCGGCCTTCGTGCGGCGGGCGAGGAAGTCGTCGAGCTTCCGATGACCCTCCTCGGCGGCGCGCTTGGCCTCCTCGCGGGCGCTGGCGACGATCGACTCGGCCTCCTTCTCGGCCTCGGCGCGGCGGCGCTTGTAGTCGGCGAGGACGGCAGCCGCCTCCTCGCGGAGGCGCTTGGCCTCGTCGAGTTCGTGACGGACACGGCTGGCGCGGCCGTCCAGGCCTTTGGTCATCGCCGAGAAGCCGCCGGCCTTCCAGGCGATGCCCATGAAGATGACGAACGCAACGGCGACCCAGAATTCGGCTTCGAGCAGCATCGTGGGATCCCGTCTAGTGTGCGGTGGCGTCGAGGGCGCGGTCGAGGGTCACCCGGTCGGGGACCTGACCGGTCAGACGCTCGACGATCGCCGACGCGGCCTCGCCCGCGATCGAGCGGACGTTGCCCATGGCGGCCTCGGTCCGGGAGCGGATGGTCGCTTCGGAGGCGGCGAGCTTGGCGTTCAGCTCCTCCTCCAGCGCCTTGCGCTTGACCTCGGCCTCGGCGGCCAGTTCGCCCCGGGTGGTCTGAGCGATGTCGCGCGCCTTGCCCTGGGCGTCCCGAAGAGCGGTTTCGAAGGCCACGCCGGCGGCATCCGCCTCGGCCTTCATCGCCTGCGCTTGATCCAGGTCGGCCCGAAGGCGCTCGGCGCGGGCGTGCAGGATCGACTGGATCCGCGGCAGCGCGATCTTGTCCATCAGGTAGTAGAGCAGCCCGAAGGCCAGGGCGAGCCAGATCAGCTGCGACAGGAACCCGGAGCTCTCGAAGGGCGGGAACGCGCCCGTATGCGCTTCCGAGTGCTCGGTATGGCCCGGCACGATCTGCGTGTCGGCGCCCGGAGGCGGCGTGGTGAGGGGGTTGGGCTGCGCCATGAGACCGCTACACTGACACCGTTCGCGTAGGTCACCGCGGCGCGGTGACCGAAGAAGGCGGACGCCCCGTCAGGGAGCGCCCACCCGTTCGTCGGGTGTCGGACACCCGTTGGAGACCGCGGGAACCGCGGCCTCCGGCGCCGATCAGACGGCGAAGAGCAGCAGCAGGGCGATCAGCAGCGAGAAGATGCCGAGCGCCTCGGTGAGGGCGAAGCCCAGGAGCAGCGTGGCGCGCTGGCCGTCGGCCGCGGAGGGGTTGCGAAGGGCGCCGGCAAGGAACTGACCGAACAGGTTGCCGAGGCCGATGCCCGCACCCGCCATGCCGAGGCAAGCGAGGCCGGCGCCGATGTACTTCGCAGCGACGGGATCCATGGTAACTCCTGAGGTCTCTTCAGATCGAAACGTGCAGTGACGTTTGCGGCGGGTGGAGCCGGCCAGGTCTGGTGACTAGTGGCCGGGGTGAAGGGCGTCGTTCAGGTAGATCGCCGTCAGCGTCGCGAAGACGTAGGCCTGAAGCGCCGCAACGAGGAATTCGAGAGCGGTCAGCGCGATCGTCAGGAACAGCGGAAGCGGCGATAGCACGCTCCATGCACCCGCGAGAAGAAGCTGGACCACGAAGAACGCGAAGATCTTCATCGCGATGTGTCCGGCCAGCATGTTGGCGAACAGACGGACCGACAGGCTGATCGGGCGCGAGATGAACGAGATGATCTCGATCGGCACCAGGATCGCCAGCAGCACCTTCGGCACGCCCGACGGCACGAAAAGGCCGAAGAAGTGGGTGCCGTGCTTCATCACGCCGAAGATCACTACGGTGGAGATCACGAGGGCGGCGAGACCGAAGGTGACGATCAGGTGGCTGGTCACCGCGAAGGCGTAGGGGATCATGCCGAACAGGTTCAGGATCAGCACGAACATGAACAGCGAGAACACCAGCGGCATGAACCGCTTGCCGCCGTCGCCGGTGGCTTGGTGCAGCGTGTCGGCGATGAATTCGTAGAAGATCTCGGCCAGCGACTGCATGCGGCCCGGCACCACCGAGCGCGAGGCGGTCGCCACGATGGTGATCAGCGCGATCACGCCGACGGCGGCGAACATGTAGAGGGCGGATTGCGTGAACGCGAGTTGCTGATGGCCGATATGGCCGAGCGAGACGAGCGGCTTCAGCTCGAACTGCTCGATCGGGTCGATCGTGACCGCCATTCCCGCTTCCGCCCTTCTTGTCCGGCGCGCCGACGGATGTCGGCCGCCCCACATTCCCTACCGATCGGCGCGCCTTATGGCTCCTGCCGATCGCGCCGTCCCGGACGCGCGCCGGCGAAACCCGACACCCGCATCACGTTGTAGATCCCCGCCACGAACCCCAGCATCAGGAGGACGATCAGACCCCAGGGCTTCGTCCCGAAGACATGATCGACGATCCAGCCGAGTACGCCCCCCGCGATCACGCCCGCAACGAACTCCGTGGAGATCGTCATGGCCTGGCCCAGCGAGGATGGCCCGCCGTTCCGAGGGCGCGTGGAAGGATCGGGAGCAGCCTGCGGCCGCTTCCGTTCGATCTGCGTCTCGAGACGTCTGAGCCTCGCGGAGAGTTCGCTGTCCGTCGGCGTCTGCTCGGTCCCTTTCCCGTCCCTCGGGTCGTCGCCGTTCACGGCTCAAAGCTCATCGGGCGGGAGGATCTGGAACCGGCTGGACACCCCCAGCAAGCGGGGCGCACCATAGTTTCGCCTATCTTGAGTGTCAAGGCGAGCCCCATACACGGTAAGTCTTTGATTTTGAGTTGGTATTTCAGCTTCGAGCGCGGCGCCGCAACCGCGCTTCTCACGAGGCTGCGAGTGGGCGATCAGGCACCGATGAGCGGCTTGATCACCTTCTCCATGCCCTCGACGGTCATCTCGCCGGTGTAGCGCTCGCCGTTGATGAAGAAGGTCGGCGTGGAATCGACCTTGAACACGTCGAGGCCGCGCTGCTTCACGGCATTGACCGCGCCGTAGACCTTCTGGTCCTTCAGGCAGGCCTCGAAGGTCTGCTTGTTGTAGCCGGCCTGCCGCAGCATCTGCTCCAGGGCATCCACCGGCTTCGGGGTGAAGGCCCAGGCCGGCTGCTGGTCGAACAGCAGGTCGGTGATCGGATAATATTTGGCATCGCCCTCGCAGCGCGCCAGCATGAAGGCCGCGGTGGCGAGGGGGTCCAGGGGGAACTCGCGGAGCGTGAACCGCACCTTGCCGGTGTCGATGTAGCGCTCCTTCAGCGTCGGCCATGTGGTCCGGTGGAAGGCGGCGCAATGCGAGCAGGTCATCGAGGCATACTCGATGATCGTGCATTTGGCATCCGCCGGGCCGAGCCAGACATCGCCCAGCGGGCCGGGCTGGAGCAGCGCGGCCATGTCGGTGCCCTGCGCCTGGGCGCCGCGCGAGAGGTAGGGCAGGGCGAGGCCGGCGCCGAGGGCGAGGCCGGAAAACTTGAGAGCGTCGCGTCGCGTCGTCATCGGGCAGGCTCCGCCGGATTGAACACTCATGGCGTCCGGATGCGGGTACTCGGGCGCGACCGTCCTGGCAAGGTGACCGAATCGACTGCTCACCGCTCCGGGCGCGTCGCCACGGCGGCGGTGCCGAGTCGGTCGAGGGCGGCGCGCAGGCCGTCATCGGCGATCCCCGCCACGGCGCGCTGGACTTCGCTGGCGGCGGCCGGATCGATGCGGGCGCGCGACGGGGTGCGCCCGAGGCGCCCGACCCGGTCCTGCTGCAGCACGATGCGGGAGACGCAGGCCCAGCCGTAATGGGCGTTGATCCGCTGGATCACCACGGGGGCGAGGTGCTGCAGTTCGAGGGCGAAGACACCCTCCACGCGCACCACCAACGTCCCGGATTCGGGGGCRTCGGCCTCCTTCCGGCGGCGCCTCGGCCATTCGAGCTTCGAGGGCCGGCAATAGCGCGCGAGCCGCTCGCCGACGATCTCCGGCCAAGCGGCCAGGATGTCGGTCGAGGCGAAGCCTTGCGCCGCGAAGGCGGGCCCGATGCAACCCTCGATCAGTTCGGCCAGCGGTTTGACGCGCGCCATGGTGGTTCCGGCCCTGTGGATCCGCGCAGGTTAGCGCAGGATGGTTGACGAAGGGAGGACGCAGCCGCGCTTTCGCCGCCCTATGATCGAAGCGGGGCACCGGCTATGCAGCGCGACCCCTGTCGACCTGCTCATGCCGCTTCGCACCGCCACGGATCCCGAGCCCGGTCCCGGACCGAGCGCCGTAGACCTGCTCGCCTGGTACGACCGGCATCGGCGCGTGCTGCCCTGGCGTTCGCGCGCCGGTGAGGTGCCCGATCCCTACCGGGTCTGGCTCTCCGAGGTCATGCTGCAGCAGACGACGATCGCGGCGGTGAAGCCGTATTTCGAGCGCTTCCTGACTCGTTTCCCCGACGTCTTCGCCTTGGCCGAGGCCCCCGATGAGGCCGTGATGGCGGCCTGGGCCGGCCTCGGCTACTATTCCCGTGCGCGCAATCTCCATGCCTGCGCGAGGGCGGTCGCGGCGGGCGGCGGGCGGTTTCCGGACACGGCCGAAGGACTGCGCAAGCTCCCGGGGATCGGCGCCTACACGGCGGGCGCGATCGCAGCGATCGCCTTCGACCGGCCGGAGGCCGCCGTCGACGGCAACGTCGAACGCGTCCTGAGCCGGGCCTATGCGATTGACGCGCCGCTGCCGGGCAGCCGGCCGGAGATCCGCCGCCTGACCCAGGCGCTGGTACCCGACGACAGGCCGGGCGACTTCGCCCAGGCGCTCATGGATCTCGGCGCAACGATCTGCACGCCCAAGCGTCCCGCCTGCGCGCTCTGCCCCTGGATGGCGCCCTGCCGAGCCCGGGCGCTGGGCACCCAGGAGACCTTCCCGCGCAAGATCAGGGTCGCCAAGGGGGCGCTCCGGCGCGGCGCGGCCTTCGTCGCGATCCGCAGCGGCGATGAGGCGGTGCTGTTGCGGACGCGGGCACCCGAGGGCCTGCTCGGCAACATGGCCGAGCCTCCGGGCAGCGCCTGGGAGCCGGGCTACGATCTGGCGGCCGCGCTGCTGGACGCCCCCCTCGACGCCCGCTGGAAGCGGGTTCCGGGGCTCGTGCGCCACGGCTTCACGCATTTCCCGCTGGAACTGACGGTGTTCGCGGCGCGGGTGGCCCTGTCGACGCCGGCGCCCGCCGGCATGCGCTTCACGCCGGGCAGCGCCCTCGACGCGGAGCCGCTGCCCGGCCTGATGCGGAAGGTCCTGGCCCACGCCTTCGACCCGAAGCCGGAGCCCGAGAAGAAGTCGCGGGGCCGTCCCCGAAAGGAGCCGCCGCCGATGCCGCTGTTGGCCGCGATGGAGGCCCCTGTCTCGATGCCGGATCCCGAGCCGCGCCCGAGCGTCCGGGCCGTACCCAAGCCGCGGCCTAAGCCGGCACCCCCGCCGCCACCCGAGGCGGACGATCTGCTCGAGGGGGAGGTGGAGCAACCGGTTGCTCCGGCGCGTGCCCGATCGTCGGCCCGGCGGACGGGGCCGGCCCGGAAGCGGTAGCACCACCGTCATCGCCAGCGGAGCGACGCGACCCAGGGCAGCGCGACACCGACAGGCGTGGCGCCGACTGGGTTGCTTCGCTCGGCTCGCAAAACTGGAGCGGATGTCAGCCGTTCGCCATCGCCTGCCGGAGGCCGGCCCGATAGCTGTCGATCACCACCGGCCTGCCGCCGCGCTCGACATGCCAGAAGGTCCAGCCGTTGCAGGCCGGCAGGCCCTGGACCAGGGCACCGATCTTGTGGATCGAGCCGATGACGAGGCCGTTGTCGAGTTGGCCGTCCGGGCGCACCGTGGCGCGGAACCGGCGGCGCTCGTCGGTCACGGTCTCGCCCGGCCGGATATGACCCGCCTCGATCACCGAGAGGAACGGTACCCGCGGCTCGGCCCGCTTGGTCGGCGCCACCATCAGGGCGGCCTTCGACAGGGTCTCGACACCCGCGATCCGTGCACGCGCCGCCTCGGCGTAGGTGGCCTCGCGCTCGATGCCGATGAACCGTCGCCCGAGGCGCTTGGCGACGGCGCCGGTGGTGCCGGTGCCGAAGAACGGGTCGAGCACAACGTCGCCGGGATTGGTTGCGGCCAGCAGCGTCCGGGCGAGCAGCGCCTCGGGCTTCTGGGTCGGGTGGACCTTGCGGCCGTCCGAATCCTTCAGCCGCTCGTCGCCGGTGCAGAGGGGGATGAACCAGTCCGAGCGCATCTGGAGGTCCTCGTTCCCCCCCTTCAGCGCCTCGTAATGGAACGTGTAGCCCTTGGATTCCGCCGAGCGCGAGGCCCAGATCAGGGTCTCGTGGGCATTGGTGAAGCGCTTGCCGCGGAAGTTCGGCATCGGGTTGGCCTTGCGCCAGACGATATCGTTGAGGATCCAGTAACCGAGATCCTGCAACGCGCTCCCGACCCGGAAGATGTTGTGGTATGACCCGATCACCCAGAGGGTCGCGTTCGGCTTCATCACGCGGCGACAGGCGGCGAGCCAGTCCCGGGTGAAGGCGTCGTAGGCCTCGAAGGTGGCGAACTTGTCCCAGTCGTCGTCGACCGCGTCGACGCGGCTCTGGTCCGGGCGCAGGAGGCCGGCCTCACCGAGCTGGAGGTTGTAGGGCGGGTCGGCGAACACGCAGTCGACGCTCGACGCCGGAAGGGCGTTCATTGCCGCAATGCAATCCCCGACGAGAACCTGGTCGAGGGGCAGAGAACGCTGGGCGGGTACGAGACCCATCCGTGGCGCCAACGCGGGCCGCCCGGCACGCGAGACCTGTTTCCGGGCGACGGCGTCGGCAGCCACGGTACGCGGGGAAGCCATGGCAAACACCGGTTACGCGACTGACCGGCAGACCATGCCCCGGATACGGTAAAGGTCGCGTTGTCGGATTCGGCCGCCGGGCGTCCCGTTCTGGGGCTGCAGATTTTGCCGATCACGCGGCCGGGCAGTGTTCGGACAGATTAAACGACGGTTACCGTCGCGCTCTAGACAGGCCGCACGCCACGGGACGCGGGTTCGTCTGCGCACACCCGGGCACTCCGGCAGACTGTCCTTCCCAAACAGCCAGGCATGACAATCATCGCCGCCGGTGGCCCGACCGCGCGTCGCGCGTCCACCTCAGCGGGATGCAGGGTCACCGTCAGTGCAGACCTCAGGAAATTCGGCCTATTCACCGCCTCCATAAGCCGGCACGCGCAGATCTTGCGAAATACATGCGACGACGGACCGATGCACAGCTGGCAACAAGAGCGGAAATAAACTGTAACAAACGCCCATGTATTCAGAATGACCAGGAAAAAAAGGACCAAAATGTGACGTCGTCCGACCAAAAAATCCCGCCATAATCCGGCCGACTTCCGACACGACTGGCGCCGCCCCGACAACAACACAGGGAATGCGTCGAGAATGTCGTTTGGTTTCGGAAAGCTCGTTGTCTCGCTTGGAATGCTGTCCACCGTCGTCGGAACAAGCCTCCCAGCCGCCGCGCAGAGCGGAGCGGCCTCCTGGTACGGGAGCGGCCATCGCACCGCAAACGGTGAGCATTTCAACCCCAACGGACTGACCGCCGCCCATCGCAGTCTGCCCTTCGGCACGCGCGTCCGCGTCGAGAACAAGCGGACCGGCCGTTCGGTCGTGGTGCGCATCAACGACCGCGGTCCCTTCGTGCGCGGCCGCATCATCGATCTGTCGCGCGGCTCTGCCCGCGCCCTGGGCATGGGCGGCACGACCTACGTGTCGCTGCAGGTCGTGCACTGAGCCAATCGAGCATCATGCGGTGCCCGGCCGCCCYCGTCCCGAGAGGGCGGGGGCGGCCCGGGCGTTGTCTGCCGCGCCCTGAGGCCCCATCTGCTGCCGGGTTCAGCCCCGGATCAGCCGCCCATGCCCAAGCCCCTCATCGTCGACATCCCGCATGACCTCGGCCGCGACGAGGCCAAGCGGCGCCTGGAACAGGGGACCGAGCAGGCGCGGGCGTTCCTGGCCAAGAGCGGCATCGCGGTGGATCAGCTCGCCTGGACGGGCGACCGGCTCGATTTCGGCGTATCCGCCATGGCGCAGAAGATCGCCGGCACGATCGACGTGGGTGCTGAGAGCGTGCGGCTGGAGGTGAAGCTGCCGTTCCTGCTCGCCCTGTTCGCCGAGAAGATCCAGAAGGTGGCGAGCAAGGAGGGCAACCTCCTGTTGACCAAGAAGTAGGAGCCCGGAACCGGATCGGCCGGGCCTTGTTTCCGCCGGACCGGTGCGGGTTCGCACCGTCGGTCTCGCGGAGGATAACGGTGCCCGACTTCACCCTCGCCGATCCGGGGCAGGTCCCCGAGGTGCCGCCGCAGCCGGCTCCGGTGCCGGACCGCCCCTACGATCCGCCCCAGGCGCCGACGCAGCCGCCCGGTCCGGAAATTCCCGGGAACAGCCCGACCGAGTCGCCCGGCATCCAGCCCCCCGAGATTCCGGTCAGCGATCCGGGCGTGCCGGAGATCAGCCCGCCCACAGGGCCGGCCAATCCGATTGCCTGAACGGGCGCGGGTCGCGCGGGGCGGGACCGTTTGAACAGGCCGCCCCGCGCTGCCATAAGCCCCGCCCATGGCCGCTCCCCCGCTTCTCACCCTCCAGGACGTCGCGCTGACTTTCGGCGGCACGCCGCTGATCACCCGCGCAGACCTCGCCATCGCGCCGGGCGAGCGGACCTGCCTCGTCGGCCGGAACGGGTCCGGCAAGTCGACGCTGATGAAGATCGCCGCGGGCTTGGTCGAGCCCGACAGGGGCCGGCGCTTCATCCAGCCCGGTACCACGATCCGCTATCTCGCCCAGGAACCCGATTTCTCGGGCTTCGCCACCACCCTCGATTTCGTCGAGGCGGGCCTGCCGCCGGGCGAATCCACTCACCGCGCCCGCTACCTGCTGGAAAGCCTGGGGCTCACCGGCACCGAGGATCCGGGCACGCTGTCGGGCGGCGAGGGGCGGCGCACCGCGCTCGCCCAGGCGCTCGCCCCCGAACCCGACGTGCTGCTCCTCGACGAGCCCACCAACCACCTCGACCTGCCGGCGATCGAGTGGCTCGAAGCGGAGCTGAAGGGGACCCGCGCGGCCCTCGTACTGATCAGCCACGACCGGCGCTTCCTCTCGGCCCTGTCGCGGGCGACGATCTGGCTCGACCGCGGCGAGACCCGGCGGATCGACCAGGGCTTCTCCAGTTTCGAGGCATGGCGCGACGCCTTCTTCGAGGAGGAGGAGCGGGAGCAGCACAAGCTCGACCGCAAGATCGTCGCCGAGGAGCACTGGCTGCGCTACGGCGTCACCGCCCGGCGCAAGCGCAATGTCCGCCGCCTCGGCAATCTGCACGCGTTGCGCCAGGACCGCCGCGAGGTGCGCCGCCCGGTGGGCAGCGTCAGCATGCAGGCCTCCGACGCGGAATCCTCGGGCAGCCTCGTGGTCGAGGCCCGCGACATCGGGAAACGCTATGGTGACCGGACGATCGTCGACGGCCTGTCCCTTCGGGTGATGCGCGGTGACCGGCTCGGCATCGTCGGGGCGAACGGCGCCGGAAAGAGCACGCTGATCAATCTGCTGATGGGCCGGCTCGCGCCGGATTCCGGACAGGTCGTGCTGGGCACCAACCTGCTCCCGGTGGTGCTCGACCAGGCCCGGGCCGTTCTGGAGCCGGGCATGACCGTGACCGACGTGCTCACCGGCGGACGCGGCGACAGCGTCATCGTCAACGGCCAGAGCCGGCATGTGATCGGCTATCTCAAGGACTTCCTGTTCGCCCCCGAGCAGGCGCGCACGCCGGTCTCGGTGCTGTCCGGCGGCGAGCGCAACCGGTTGCTGATCGCCCGGGCGCTGGCCCAGCCGGCCAATCTCCTGGTGCTCGACGAGCCCACCAACGACCTCGACCTGGAGACCCTCGACCTGCTGCAGGAGATGTTGGGCGACTACCAGGGCACGCTGATCCTGGTGAGCCACGACCGCGACTTCCTGGACCGCGTGGCCGGCAGCGTGCTGGTGTCCGAGGGATCCGGCCGCTGGGTCGAGTATGCCGGCGGCTACAGCGACATGCTGGTCCAGCGGGGGCAGGGCGTCGAGGCGCGGAGCGTCGCCCCGAAAGCCAGGGAGCCGCGGGAGCGGACCTCCGCGCCGGCGGCCCAACCGGCCGGAAAGCCCAAGCTCGGGTTCAAGGATCAGCACGAGCTGAAGACGCTCCCGGCCCGCATCGAGAAGCTCGAGGCCGCGATCGGGCAGTTGAAAGCGATTCTGGCCGACCCCGACCTCTACGCCCGCGACCCCGCCCGCTTCGACAAGGCCTCGGCCATGCTGGCCCAGGCCGAAACCGAGCTGTCGCAGGCGGAGGATCGCTGGCTGGAGCTGGAGATGCTGCAGGCGGGCTGAATGCCGCCGCGCATCCTGCGAGACGAGACCGCACCGGAGAACGCATGAGCGCCTATCAGACCCTCGAACAGCGCTTCGCGCGCCTCGCCGCTCTCGAAGGCGCGGCCGGGATCCTCGGCTGGGACGCGCAGACCCTGATGCCGGACGGCGCCGCGGAGGCGCGGGGCGACCAACTCGCGATCCTGCGCGGTCTCGCCCACGAGATGCTGACGGCCCCCGCGACGGCCGAGGACCTCGACGCGGCCGAGCGGGCTGGGACCTCCGATGCGGGCCTCGATCCCTGGGCGGCCGCCAACCTGCGGGAGATGCGTCGCGCGCAGGCGCACGCCACGGCCGTCCCCCGCGACCTCGTCGAGGCCAGCTCGCGGGCCGTCTCGCGCTCCGAGATGGTCTGGCGCGAGGCGCGGCGGGACTCGGATTTCGCCAAGCTGGAACCGCATCTCGCCGAGGTGCTGCGACTCCAGCGGGAGATCGGGCAGGCGAAGGGCGCGGCCCTCGGGCTCGATCCCTACGACGCGCTCCTCGACAGCTACGATCCCGGCATGCGCCGTGCCGCGATCGACCCGCTCTTCGCGGATCTGACGGGTTGGCTGCCGGCGCTGATCGCCCGCGCCCGGGAGCTTCAGGCGTCGCGGCCGGCGCCGCTGCCGCTCGACGGCCCCTTCGACGTGGCGGTGCAGCGTGACCTCGGCTTGAAGCTGATGGAGGCGGTCGGCTTCGACTTCAGCCGCGGCCGCCTCGACATCAGCCTGCACCCGTTCTGCGGCGGCGCCACCGACGACGTCCGGATCACCACCCGCTACGACGCGGCCGATTTCGGCCGCGCCCTGATGGGCGTCCTGCACGAGACCGGCCACGCCCTCTACGAGCAGGGCCGCCCGGCTTCGTGGCGGAACCAGCCGGTGGGCTCGGCCCGGGGAATGAGCCTGCACGAGAGCCAGTCGCTCATCGTGGAGATGCAGGCGTGCCGGAGCCGGCCGTTCTTCACCTTCCTGGCGCCGCTCCTGTGCGAGGCATTCGGGCGGTCGGGGCCGGAATGGTCGTCGGAGAACCTGCACGCGCTCAACACCCGGGTCGCCCCGGGCTTCATCCGTGTGGATGCCGACGAGGCGACCTACCCGGCCCACATCCTCCTGCGCTACCGGCTGGAGACCGCGATGATCGCCGGTGACCTCGCGGTGCGCGACCTGCCGGGCGCGTTCAACGACGGCCTGCGCGAGCTCCTCGGCCTGACCGTGCCGGACGACCGGGTCGGCTGCCTGCAGGACATCCACTGGCCGAGCGGGGCCTTCGGCTACTTCCCGACCTACACGCTCGGCGCCCTGGCGGCGGCACAGCTGTTCCGCGCCGCCCGGGCGTCCGATCCGGCGCTGCCGGACTGCCTCGCGCAGGGCGATTTCGCGCCCCTGCGGACGTGGCTGCGCGCGAACGTGCACGAAGTCGGAAGCCTGCTTGAGACCGACACGCTGCTGACCCGCGCCACGGGCGCGCCGCTCGGCACGGACGCGTTCCGGGCGCATCTGGAGGCGCGGTATCTCGGGGCGTGAAGGGAGCCCCGGCAGACTGGTACGTCTGCCCGGGAGGAAACCGAGGGCGGGCTCCGCCTCTCTTTTTCCGCAACGGTCGCCGCTGTTCAAACTTCGCGGGCCGTGACGCTCGCTCCTCCCCCTTGCGGGTCCGAGTTGGAGGCAGGGTAGTGCCGGATTGAACGGGTCGGCGCCGTCCGCGCCATCCCCACTCCTGCCTCCTGCACGCGAGGGCGAGGGGGAGATGCGGAGCCGATTGCCGCTCCTCCGACGCCGCGCGCGACCATCGCGGCGCGCTTCCGCGGAGACACGGTCCCTACAGCGCCACGATGTCGACCGCGTCCCCCAGCCGCGTCCGGGCGATGTCGGCCACGTGGCGGTGGTGGGTGAACAGGATCGGCTGCACCGTGGCGCCGATCTCCGCCAGAGCATCCAGCCCGAAGCCGGTCCGCGTCTCGTCGAAGGTCGAGAACAGGTCGTCGCCGATGAACGGCGCCGGCTCGGCGCGCCCGGCGTAATCCTCCAGGTAGGCCAGCCGCAGGGCCAGGTAGAGCTGGTCCCGGGTGCCCTCGCTCATGCCCTCGATCGTCACTGTGCCGCCCCCGGCGCGCTGGCCGGCGAGCTTGGGCGTGTCGGCCTCGTCGTAGGTCTGGGCGAGCCCGGAGAACGCGCCGCCGGTGAGGGCGGCGAACAGCGCCCCCGCCCGGGCCACCAGCGGATCCTGCTGCCCGGCCCGGTGGCGGGCCACCGCCTGCCCCAGCATCAGCCCGGCGAGGCGCAGCACCGCCCAGGACCGGGCCGCCGTCTGGAGATCCGCCTCTGCGGCCTTACGATCGGCCAACGCCAGTTCGGCGCCGGTGCCGCCTTCCAGCTCTGCCCGGCGCCGCTCGGCGCGGTCGCGGTCGGCGAAGATCACCTGACCGCGCTCCGCCTGTTCGTCGGCCTCCAGCGCGAGCCGCGCCAGCTCCGCCTCGATGGCCTCCGACGCCAGCGTCGCGAGACTATCGCGCAGCTCGGCTTCGGGCACGCCGTCGGCAGCGCCCGCGAGGCTGCCGCGGAGCCGCAGATGCTCGGCGCGCAGCTGCTCCCGGGCGCTCAAGCGGGCGAACAGGATCTCGATGTCGGTCACTGCGGCCTCGGCGAGGTCCGGCAGCGCTCCCGCGACCAGCCTTCCGAGCGCCGTCCGGGCCGCGTCACGGAGGTCGGCGGCACCGCCATGGGCCGTCTCGGCCTCGTCGCGGCGGCGATCCAGCTCGGCCCGCCGGGCCTCGCGGGCCTGTGCGGCGACGAGCCGGCCGTGCAGGGTGCGGATCGCACCGGCGGGCGTCGCGTCCGCGAGGTCGGGCGCCAGGTCTCCGACGAGGGCGGCAGCGGTCGCCCGGAACCCCTCCATGTCCCGGCGGATCCCGGCCGACCGGCGCAGCAGCGCGGCGCGCTCTGCCAGGCGGTCCGGCACGGTGCGCCAAGCTTCCAGGGCACCTTCGGCCTCCTCGGGTCGCGCCGTGCCGTCCAGTCCGAGGGACAGCATCGCGGCCGCCCATTCGGTCTGCCATGCGGCGCGGCGGGACTCGGCCGCGACGAGCGCCGCCTCCAGCCGCTCGGCGGCGGCCTCGGCAGCGCGCAGCGAGCCGCCGGTCTGAAGATGGGCCTCCCAGCGGCTCGCCAGGGCGGCGACCCGCGCCTCCAGGCTTTCCAGGGCGGCGGCGACCTCCAGATCCGGCGCCGCGTCGAGCCCGGAGCGGACGCGCAGATCGGCCAGGGGTGCGCGGGCCGCCTCGATCCGAATCCGGAGACGATCCGCTTCGATCCGCTGCTCCGCGAGGCGCTGCTCGGCCTCGATCAGGTTCTCCACTTCGGCGAGCCATGCCGCCATCTCGGCCGGCGGACCGGGCACGAGCCCGGCCGGCCGCCACGCCTCCCGCCAGGCCGCCTCGCCCGCGGCGATCTCGGCGGCGAGCCCGGCGAGGATGGCATCGGCCTCGCGGGCCTCGGCCTCCTCGGCGGCGAGGCGCTCGAGATCGGCCGCATGGGCGGCGACCCGGGCGGCGTCGGCGGCCCGATCGTCCGCGATGCGGTCCGCCTCGAGCAGAGCCCGCTCGAAGGCCGCGATCTCGGCGATGGCGGCCGCGCGGCCGGCCGCGAGGGCGTCCCGGAGGGGCACGAAGGCCGCGTCACGGGTCGCCCGCACCGCGTCGAGCCGCTCCCGGGTGGCGACGGGTCGGCCGGCCTCGCGCTCGCGCAGCCGCGCCCGGGTAGCGGCGACCTGCCGGAGGGTCGCGTCGCGACGGTCGGCGGCCCGCTCGTGCTCGCGGGTCTTGGTATCGAGACTCTGCCGGTAGCGCGCCACCGTGTCGGGGCCGGGCAGGGGCGTCCGGACAAGGGCGGCAAGGTCGGCGACGGGGGCCGACAGACGCCCGGCCTGATTGCGCAGCAGCGCCGTCTCCCGGCGGATCGTGGCGTCGAGGGTCTCGTGGGCGGCGATCCGCTCGTGCAGGCGGGCGAGGGGCTTCAGGGCCTCCCGCAGGGGCGTCGGATCCCGGGTCGCGTCGGCAGCCTCCACGGCCCTGGCCAGCCGCTCCCGCTCGGCGCGTGCGGCAGTCAGGTCGCGGGCGAGCTGGTCCTCCGCGGCCGCCAGGGTCCGCGCCTCGCGGATCAGGCGCTCGATCCGGGCACGGGCGGCGTCCGGTGGCTGCCGGACCTCCAGCGCCGCGAGATCGGGCACGCCGATCCGGGCGCGCAGCCGTTCCAGATCCAGGCCGACCTTGTGGGCGTCGCCCTCGATCCGCGGCAGGTCGGTGGCCCCCTTCTCGAATTCCCGGGTGCCGCTGAACGCCGCCAGGATCTCGTCCGCCCGGTGCGTCAAGCCCGGCTCGACCGACACCGACTCGGCCTCACTGCGCGCCCGGTCCCGCGCCAAAGCCGTCCGCGCCGCCTCGGCCTCGGCGGCGCGGCAGGCGTCGAGGGCGGCGCCGAGACGGGCGATCCAGGCGGGGTCCACGTCCACGAGGTCGGCCTCGGCGGCGATGCGCGCGCCCAGCGCGTCGATCTCGGCGATGATCGGACGGACGCGCTTCAGCCGCTCCAATCGGGCGCGCGCGACCGCGATCGCCTTCTGTTCGGCCCGCAGCGCCTCGAGCTGCGCGGCGGCCGCGGTGATCTCGTCGTTCAGCGCCCGCCAGTCGCCGGCGCGCAGGCCTTTCTCGCGGACCGCACGGCGGGCGTTCTCGTGGCGCTCCAGTGCCTGGTAGAAGGTGCGGTGCTTGGCTTGGCGCGGCGCGAAGATGGCGTCGGCCTCGGCGTCGAGGGTGGTCTGCAGCTCGGTGAGTCCGCGCAGGCCCGAGCCCGCCGCGAACAGGCTGGCGCCGACCTCGCCCTCGACGTCGACCATCTCGCGCCCCCCGGCCCGGAGGCTCGCCGCGTCGAGGCCGAAGGCCCGGCAGAACACCGTCCGGGACAGGCCACCGAGGAACGGGGCGAGGGCATCGTCGGCGAGCGGCGCGTCGGCGGCGTCGATGAGGGTCCGGCTGTTGCCCTTCCGGCGGCGGAAGGACAGGCGGCGGCCGTCGGCGGCGCCGATCGCCGCGCCGAGGCGGAGCTGCGGCATGTCGTGCAGGAACGCGTAGCGGGTGGACTTCTCGAAACCGAACAGCAGGTCGGTGACCGCCGCCAGGGCGGTGCTCTTGCCGGCCTCGTTGGCGCCGAGCACCACGTGCAGGCGCGCGTCCGGCCGGAATTCGACGGTGCGGTCCGTGAAGGCGCCGTAGCGCTCCAGGGCGAGGCGGATCAGGCGCATCGGGCATCCATAGGCGATCGCCTCAGCAGTGCCGGCCGCCGAGGCGGCCGAGGATCAGCGCCTCCGCCTCCGCGCAGAGCGCGTCGAGTTCGGCGTCGAGGTCGGCTTCCGCCGCCACGGTCCCCGGCATCCTGCCGCCGATCTCGGCCAGGGCCGCCTTGGCGCGCGCACGGAATTCCGGATCGCGATCGAGGTCGGCCAGCAGCGCCGCAGGGTCGATGGCGGCGCCGGACGGTTCCGCGGTCGCCGGCGGACGGCGCGTCTCGAATTTCAGGCGCTCCAGCCAGATGTCCTCGTGCAGCCGATGGGCCGCCGCCTGGATCTCGGCCGTCAGCGAATCCCGGTCGGCCGCGAGGACGTCGTGAGCCGACGTGCTGCCCACGAGGTGGACCCGGACCAGCAGGAGCCGGCGCGCCGCGACGGCGGCGAGCGGCCTCAGGGCGGTCTCGACAGCCTCGACGGCGCCGCGCGGGTCGGCCACCGCGGCGAGATCGACCGCGATCCGCTCGAACCGCGCCCGGTCGAGGGGGAGGCGGCTCAGGCCGGTGACCCGACCGTCGGCGACGTCCACCACGACGGCGCCCTTCTCCCCGCATTCACGCACACTCCGGCCCTGGAGATTGCCGGGGAAAACGATCCAGGGATCCCGGGACAGCTCCGCGTATTCGTGGATGTGGCCGAGCGCCCAGTACTCGTAGCCCCGGGCGGCGAGATCGGCCACCGAGCAGGGGGCGTAGGTCTCGTGGGCGGCGTGACCGGTGCAGGAGGTGTGCAGGACACCGAGATTGAACCAGCCCGCCACGGCCGCCGGGTAGGTCAGCGACAGGTTCTCCTCGACGGCCCGTCCCTGGAAGCTGCGGCCGTGGATCGCCACCCGCAGGGCGTCGAGGCGGAGGGTGCCGGCACGGGCGGACGGGAAGACGTGCACGGAGGCCGGCAACGTGATCGAGCGCGTGATGACGCTCTCGGCGTCGTGGTTCCCGCGCACCAGGATCGTCGGGATGCCGGCGCGGTCGAGGCGCGCCACCTGTCGGGCGAAGAACAGGCCGATCGTAGTGTCGGCCCAGTCGCCGTCATAGACATCGCCGGCCACCACCACGAAGGCGACCGAGCGCTCGATCGCCTGACTCACCAGGTCCTCGAAGGCCTGCCGCCCGGCCGAGGCGAGGCGCCGCGCGAGTTCCGCGTCGCGGGTGGCGAGGCCCGATAGCGGGCTGCCGAGGTGCAGGTCGGCCGCGTGGATGAAGCTGAACGCGGTCATCGGCCTCCGGGTCGGGATCGGTGGTGAAGTCGGAACGCGCGATCCAGAGCGGCCGTCGGCATCCCGTAGCGGGGTCTTAGGCCGCCGACGGGGCTCGCCTCAAGCGGCCATCGGCGACAGCCTGTGGGGCGCGATGCGCGGGCTGCAGGTCCCGAGGCTCCGCCTGACGGGTCGCAGGCCGCAGGTCCGATCCCGTCACCGGGACCGTCGGAGTGCCAGCGGTACAGGTCCCGGGGCCGCACACGATCAGGCGCACGAGCGGTCCTCGCGTCCGGCCGGGCGCGCGGCACCCGGCGCGCACCGAACCTGTCGAACGTCCCGGCCCCGTGCGCGTTAGAGCGTGGCGGTGGCGGGAGCGCCGCATGGTGAGGTACGAGTCCGGCCCGATGATCCCTATTGCACGCCCGGCCCGCGCCATCCCCGTCGCGTTGCCCGCCGCGCCGGTCCGCCCGGCGGATCGGCCGCATCGCCCGTTCAAGATCGTGAGCTGGAACCTGCTGCGGCGCACCGGCGCGGCGGTCGACGACGTGGCAGCCCTGGTCGCCCAGGAGAAACCTGACCTCCTGCTGATGCAGGAGGCGACCCGGGCCATCGGCTTCCTGCTGGACCGGATCGGCGGCCACTATGCCTGGGCGCCCCTGCCGGGCCGGATCCACGGACTGGCCATGTGGAGCCCGAGGCCGTGGCCGGCACCACCCCGGGTGATCACGCTGCCCTCCGGCGCCCTGGTGCACCGGGTCTGCCAGATCCTCGACCTGGGGGAGTTCGGCGTCGCCAACGTCCACCTGTCGCACGGCCAGATGCTGAACCGCCGTCAGCTCCGCCGCATCGTCGGCGAACTGCCTCCGCGGGCGGCGGTGCTCGGCGACTACAACATCGTCGGCCCCGCGCTGATCCCGGGCTTTCGCGATGTCGGGCCGCGGCAGCCGACCCACGCGATGGTCGACGTCCTGCCCCTGCGGCTCGACCGATGCCTCGCCCGCGGCCTCGTCTGCCACGACCACGCGGTGCTGCCGCGGGGGCCGTCCGATCACCGGCCAATCGTCGTCCATCTCGGACCGTCGCCCGAGGCGCACGCCCCGGGGCGGTTCAAAGGTATGGCAGCAGCAGTCGCACGCCTGCGTCGCGCAAACGGATCGGCAGGATCCGGGCGGCGAGATCGTCCCGGCTGAGGCGCGCCTCCATCTTGCCGCGCATGAACCGGTCGAGTTCGGCGGCCAGCTCCGCGTCGATGATCTCGACGTTCAGCTCGAAATTGAGCCGGAAGCTGCGCATGTCCCAGTTGGCGCTGCCCACGAAGCACCAGATGTCGTCGACCACCATCGCCTTGGAGTGGTCGAAGGGCGGGTCGTCGAGCCAGACCCGCACGCCGGCCCGCAGCAGCGGATCGAGATGCGCCCGGGTCGCCCAGTCGATGAACGGATGGTCGCTGACCCGCGGTATGATCACGTCGACGGTGATGCCCCGGGTCGCGGCCTGCGCGAGCGCCCCTGTGACGAGCTCGTCGGGCAGGAAGTAGGGCGTCACGAACCGGACCGTCCGGCGCGCGCAGGCGAGGGCCTGGAGGATGACCTGTTCGATCTTCTCGACATCCGCGTCGGGGCCAGAGGTGACCGCCCGGGCGACGCTGGGTCCGGTGTGCTCGAGGTCGACGAACCAGGGCGCGCCGTCGAGGATTTCGCCGTCGACGAAGGCCCAGTCGGCCGCGAAGGCGGCGGCGAGCTGCTCGACCACGGGTCCGGTCATCCGGAAATGGGTGTCCCGGATCGGGTGCTCGGGCTTCAGCGCGACGCGATTCGGGTGGGAGATGTTGAGGCCGCCCGCGAAGGCAATCTGCCCGTCGAGGATCAGCAGCTTCTTGTGCGAGCGCAGGTTGAGGAACGGCATCCGCCAGGGCAGCGCCGAGTGCATGAACAGGGCCACCGGCACCCCGGCGGCGGTCAGGCGGTGATAGACGGGCGCCCGGAAATAGCCGCCGCCGATCCCGTCGATGATGACGCGGACCTGCACGCCCCGGCCCTGCGCCTCCAACAGGGCGTCGCAGAAGGCGCGGCCGGTGGCATCGTCCCGGAAGATGTAGCTCGACAGCCCGATGCTGGATTGCGCCTCCCGGATCGCCGCCAGCATCACCGGGTAGGCCGCGTCGCCGTTGCGGAACATCTGCACGGTGTTGCCCGAGAAGGCCGGCAGGCCGGTGATCCGCCGGACGGCCCGGTCGAGGGGCCAGAGCGCCTCCGGCACCACCGCGTCGTCGGTGTCGGGCAGCTGCGTCGCGTCGGAAGGCTTTGTCCGCAGCCGCCGGGCGCGGCGCGAGACTCGGTTGATGCCGAAGGTGAGGTAGAGGGCGGTTCCGAAGATCGGCGACAGCCATGCGAGCCCGATCCAGCCCACCGCCACGCTGACCCGCCGCTTGCGCAGCAGGGCGTGCAGGGTGACGCCGATCGCCAGCGCGAAGCCGATCAGCGCCTCGACATCCGACCGCAGCAGGGCGGTCGACTGGACCCAGCGGGTAAGCGCGTTTTCCAAGGTTTCGGTATCCGAATTCGCGGCGGGAGGCGCCGGATTGGCCCGAAGCCCGTGCGGCGGGCGGATTAATCCGCCGGCTTGACCGGATACGCAATGGCGTCGGCGCCGGCGGGCCGCTCGCAGCGATAGGGTCCACTGCCATCGAGGGCCGCGTACAGGACCCGGCCGCCGGAGGCGATGCAACGCGCCTTGGCCTCCGCGTAGGGGCGGTGAAAGCTCCAGATCGTGATCATCGGCCCGATCGTGGCGAGGCAGATGCCGCCGAAGATCACCGCGGCGGCCCAGGTCGCGCCGTTGCGCTCCGGCCGCGGCGGCCGGGGCGGGGGCATCGTGCCGTAGAAGGCCAGCGTCAGACCGAACAGGTCGATGGTGCTCATCAGCCGTTCCGTTTCTGGGCGCCGAGCCCGGCAGGATCGGACGCGCCCGTCATCCTAGGGCAGGGTCGCGCCATCACCTACCAGCGCGGCGCCAGCCGGCCTGCGTCGTATCGCGCCACCGCGCGGGGTCACGGCTCCCAGCGCGGCGGCCGCTTGCCCAGGAAGGCGTCGATGCCCTCCTGCGCGTCGGCCATCATCATGTTCCGGGTCATGACCTCGGCGGCGTAGCCGTAGGCGTCCTCCAGGCCCATCTCGATCTGGCGCCCGAACGCCTCCTTGCCGATTGCCAGCACCCGCCGGGCCTTTCCGGCGATCCGCGTCGCGAGGGCGCCCACCGCGGCGTCGAGGTCCGCCTCGGGCACGACCCGGTTGACGAGGCCGATCCTGAGCGCCTCGGCGGCGTCGATCGGCTCACCCACGAGCAGCATCTCCAGGGCGGCCTTGCGCGACACGGCGCGCGACAGGGCGACCATCGGCGTCGAGCAGAACAGGCCGATCTGGACCCCGGGCGTGGCGAAGCGGGCCGTCTCGCTGCAGACGGCGAGGTCGCAGGTGGCGACGAGCTGGCAGCCGGCGGCGGTGGCGATCCCGTGGACCCGGGCGATCACCGGCTGCGGCAGGTGCGCGAGGCTCAGCATGAGCCGGGCGCAGGTCTGGAACACCGCCTCCGTCGCAGCCCGGGACGGATCGGCGCGCATCTCCTTGAGGTCGTGTCCGGCGCAGAAGGCGGGACCTGCTCCCTGCAGGATCACGACCCGGACCGCAGGATCCTGGCGGATTGCGTCGAGCTCGACCTGAAGGGCGCCCATCAGGGCCATGGACAGGGCGTTGCGCGACTGCGGGCGGTTCAGGGTGAGGGTCGCGATGCCGTCGGCGTCGCTGCGCAGGAGGACCGGTGCCTCCCGATCCGCGGCGACGGAGGGGGCCGTGGCTACGGCTGCGGTCATGGCGGCGTCTCCCGTGCCGGTCTCCCTGATGCGGGACCGGTCTCGCTATCGGAGATTACCACGCGGGCTTGCAGGCCGCGATGCCGCCAGGGCGGGAGGATACCGTCGGCGCCAATCTAAGCGGCTTACGCTCAGGCCCGCTCGGCGAGGGCGTGATCGAGGCTCGCGTAATCGGCACCCGGTCCGTTCCACCAGACGGCGGGATAGCGGGCGAGCCGGCCCATCACGCCGGCATAGGCGCTGGCCAGGGCCGTATCGACGATGACCAGTGCGGCCTCCGACCGGGTCAGGCTGTCGGCCAGCGTCTGGTCGCGGCCGGCGCTGTCCAGGCAAACGACACTGAGGCCGAGGCGCGTGAGGCCGAGGCGCATGGCTTCCGCCTGTCCGAGATCCTGTACCATGAGCGCCACCGTCACCCCGGCGCGCAGGCCCTCACCCCACGCCCAGCGGGCGAACCGGTGCGGACAGATGGCGGCGGCGGGTCCGCCCGGCGCAATGCGCCGGTCCGCAGTGCCGGCCCCGGTGACGCCGGACCGGAAGTGCCGGTCGCTGTCGAGAGCCGGGATGGAGTTGGAGGCCGCAGAGGAATGGACGCCGTACATGCGATGCGGACCGCCTGGATGTGGACAAACCGTAGCCCTGGCGTGACGCGAGCAGGTTAACACTCTCTCACACCGCGCCGTTCCATCGGAAAACCACTCCGTTTTCGGCGCCGTGCCGGCCGGTGACTGAGCCTATGGCCAACGGGCCGTGAACGGCGACGCGCAAAGTGTCGGCAACTTCGGTCGCATTGGCGCGGGCGCGAGACGGGCCTATGTGGCGCAGGCCGGAGCGGCCCGTCAGAGGCCGCCGACCACCGAGGAAACCTTTGCGCATGCGCCCGATTACGACCCGGATCGCCCTCCTCGCCGCCGTCACGCTCGCGGCCCTGCCAGCGCGGGCGCAGATCCGAAATGCCCCGGGGCCGCGCGCCCTGGAATTCGCCGCCTACATCTTCGCCGCCTCCAACGTCTGCGGCTACCGGATCGGCAGCGACCAGTTCGAGGCGCTGCTGGCCAAGCAGAACGTCCAGGTCGCGGATGTCCAGCCGCGGGGCCCGTTCGGGAACCGGGTGCAGACCATGTTCACGCTGATGTCGAACCAGATGCAGCAGAACCGCGACCAGGCCTGCATCGCGGTGGCCGGCGAGTACGGCCCCGAGGGGACGGTGGCCAAGAACGTGCTCCTGCCGGCAGGCCAGGACGCGAAGGCTCCGGCCAAGCCAGCCGAGCCCGCCAAGCCTTCGGTGCCTGCCAAGCCGCAATAGGGATCGTCGCCGGCTTCAGCCGAGCCGCCAGTCGATCGGACGGCGGCCGTGCTCGGCCAGCCAGCGGTTGGCCCGTCCGAACGGGTCGGAACCCGGGAAGTCCCGGGCACGGTTGAGGGGCGACGGGTGCCCGCTCTCGAACACGCCGTGCCGCGTCGAATCGATCAGGGCGGCCCGAGCCCGCGCCTGGGCGCCCCAGAGCAGGAAGATCGCGGGCTCCGGACGCGCCGACACGGCGGTGACGGCCTCGTCGGTGAGCGCGGACCAGCCGAACCGCAGATGCGCCCCGGCCTTGCCGGCCTCCACGGTGAGCGCGCTGTTGAGCAGAAGGACGCCCTGCCGCGCCCAGGGCGTCAGGTCGCCCCCCGCTTCACGACCGGATTCCGCCTCTGCCAGGATCACCCGCAGCGACGCCGGCAGGCGGCCCGACCCCACGAACGAGAAGGCGAGGCCGTTGGCGTCGCCGGGAGTCGGGTAGGGATCCTGACCGAGGATCACCGCGCGGACGTCCTGCGGCGGGGTTTCCGTCAGGGCACGGAAGATCCGATCCGGGGCCGGGAGCACGCCGGCACCCGCGGCGATTCGCGCATCGACGCGGGCCGCCACCGCCGCGGCCTGGGACCCGGCGAAAAACGGCAGCGCCAGCCAGGGGGAGCCGGAGGCGCGGAAGGCCGCGAGGGCATCAGCCACGGGCGTCTCGGGCATGGTCACTCCAGGGTCCGGTGCAGGGCCGACAGTTGCGGYCCGGGGCAGCCCGTGTTTAGGGACATGAGGGCGAGCGTGCGGCACATCGCGGTGCGGCATGTCGCATCCGGTCTTCGCCGGGCGGCTTCGCACCCTAGATGGAAGCGCACCCGCGAGGGGTTAGACTCCGGCCCGGCTCAGGCCCATGCGCCGGCGGCCGGATATGGGAAACCAGAAGAAGGATCTCGGCGCGCGGCGCCGGAACGCTGCCATGAACGAACGCGTCGAACCCGCCGCGCTGGCGAATGGCCGGCCCCTCGCACCGCCCACGCCCGCGGCCGGCACCCTGCCGCCCGACCACCCGAAAGTGGCCTGGGGCCGCGTCGGCGTACTGCTGATGAATCTGGGAACGCCCGAGGGCACGTCCTACTGGCCCATGCGCCGGTACCTCAAGGAGTTCCTGTCGGACCGGCGGGTGATCGAGGTGCCCCGTCTGATCTGGTGGCCGCTCCTCAACCTGATCATCCTGACGAAGCGCCCGGGACCGAAGGGACGCGATTACGCCAGTGTGTGGAACAACGCCCTCAACGAGGGACCGCTGAAGACGATCACCCGCGGCCAGAGCGAGCGGCTGCAGGCGGCCATGGGCGAATCCGTGGTGGTCGATTGGGCGATGCGCTACGGCAAGCCCGAGGTCGCCGGCCGGATCCAGGCCCTGCTCGATCAGGGCTGCGACCGGATCCTGCTGGTGCCGCTCTACCCGCAATACGCCGCCGCCACCTCGGCCACCGCCTGCGATCAGGCGTTCCGGGCGCTGATGGACATGCGCTGGCAGCCGACGGTGCGGGTCTCGCCCCCCTATCATGACGACCCCGTCTACATCGCCGCGATGGCCGATTCGATCCGCGAGGGTCTGGCCAAGCTCGACTTCGAGCCGGAGGTGATCCTCACCTCGTTCCACGGTGTGCCGCGGAGCTACCTGCTCAAGGGCGACCCCTACCATTGCCAGTGCCACAAGACCGGGCGGCTGATCCGAGAGGCGCTGGGCCTCTCTCCGGAGAAGATGCGCACGACCTTCCAGTCGCGGTTCGGCAACGAGGAGTGGCTGAAGCCCTACACCGACGAGACGGTGATGGCGTTGGCGAAATCCGGGGTGAAGCGCATGGCGATCGTCGCCCCCGGCTTCACGGCGGATTGCCTGGAGACGCTGGAGGAACTCGACGGCGAGAACCGCCACTATTTCGAGGAGAACGGCGGCGAGCGGTTCGCCTACATCCCCTGCCTGAACGATACCGATCTCGGCATGAAGGTCATCGAACACGTGGTCCGTCGGGAGCTTCAGGGCTGGATCTGAGGCTCCGCGCTTGCGGGCGCGCCTAGCCCCCCTATTCTTTTCCTAAGCCGGACGGTCAGATCGATTCGGCTCGGGAGGATTACATGGCGTTCTTCATCGGCATCGCGTGTCCGTGGCTGCTGATCGCGGTGCTCGATCGGATCGCCGAAGGGCGCCGTAGCGACGAACTCGCCGCGCTTGGCGTGACGCCGCAACCCGCACCGGCCCAGTCGAGCTATCTCGTCCCAGACCGGCCCTACTGACGGACGCCGCGATCGCCGCCGGCCGCGACACAGATCCATGTGAGCGGTCGGACCGACGATGTCCCGCGCGCCTGTGGGGCGACCCGAAAGGCGCGACGCGGACGACGCATGGCGGGCGGCTTCGCTTTCAGAGCCGAATCAGGGCTTCTTCGGCTCCGTCGTCGGCTGCGCGGCAGCCGGCGGAGCGTCGGTGCGGTCGATCTTGGCCTCCGAGCGGAGCTTCAGGATCATGTCCTGCTGCGCCTTGCGGATCAGGTGCTGGTCGATCTGCTCCTTCAGCTCGTCGAAGGTCGGCTGTGGCTTCGTCCGCTTCTCCTCGACTCTGATCACGTGCCAGCCGAACTGGGTCTTGACCGGATCGGAGACCTGGCCGGGCTTCATCGCGAAGGCGGCGTTGGCGAAGTCGGGCACCATGCGCTCCTTGGTGAACCAGCCGAGATCGCCGCCCTCGGCCTTGGAGCCCGGATCCTTCGAGGTCTCAGCCGCGACCTTGGCGAAGTCCTCGCCGCCCTTGATGCGCGCGGCGATCTTCTTCGCCTCCGCCTCGTTGTCCACGAGGATGTGGCGGGCATGCACCTCCTCCTCGGGCTTCATCAGCTTGACGGTCTGGTCGTAGATCGCGTGCTCCGCCTCGGGCGTGACCGCGCGCTTGGCTTCCTGCTCGAGGTAGTCGTCGAGGAGGAGCTTGTCCCGGAAATAGGCGAGCTTGCGCTTGAACTCCGGGCTGTCGCCGATCTTGGCGGCCTCAGCCGCCTGCGCGCCGACCCGCAGGTCGACCATGTAATCGACAAGAAGGGTCTTCTTCTGCGCCTCGTCCACCCCGGGCAGCGACAGGGCCGGGTCGTCCGCCGCGATGGCGAGGTCGCCCTGCGTGATCGGCTTGCCGTTGACGCTCGCAACGACCGCATCCGCGCTCGGTTCGGCGGCGGGGGCAACGGCCGGCGTGTTCGCGGCCGGCGTCGGGGCCGGGGCCTTCTGAGGCGCCTGCGCCAGCGCCAATCCCGGCATCGCGATCAGGAGGGCGAGGGCGCTGGCGCGCCGGAGAAGGGCGGTGTTCGGCATGCGGGCGAAGTCCTCGGCTCGCGTCTCGGCGCCGCGCCGGAGCGCCCGGGCGGCAGGCCGCGGCACAGGTGGCCCGCGTCGCATGAGAAGGCAAGCGCGGCCATTTCACCGATGCCGGAACCGTGACCGTACCGGCATGCGTTGAGGGCTGCCCCTTCCAGGTGCGCCGGGCGATGTTTACCTCTATAAGCCCGGCCAACTCCGTCCAGGCCGGCCCGCCACGCTCACCCGTGGGCGGGCTCGCGCGTCCGCAGGTCAACGATGCTCGGCTCTATCGCCAAGAAGATTTTCGGCTCCTCGAACGACCGTCGCGTCAAGGGCTATCGCCCGCGCGTGGCGCTGATCAACGCGCTGGAACCGGAGATCCAGGCTCTCTCGGACGAGGCCCTGCGCGCCCGTACCGACATGCTGAAGGCGGAACTCGCCGCCGGCAAGAGTCTCGATGACATCCTCGTGCCGGCCTTCGCGACGGTGCGCGAGGCGGCCAAGCGCGTCTTCGGCCAGCGCCACTTCGACGTTCAGCTCATCGGCGGCATGGTGCTGCACGAGGGCGGCATCGCCGAGATGAAGACCGGCGAGGGCAAGACCCTGGTGGCGACGCTGCCGGTCTACCTCAATGCCCTGGAGGGCAAGGGCGTCCACGTCGTCACCGTGAACGACTACCTCGCCTCCCGCGACGCCGAGTGGATGGGTCAGGTCTACCGGTTCCTGGGCCTCAGCGTCGGCACGATCGTGCACGGGCTCGACGATGCGCAGCGCAAGGAGGCCTATGCCTGCGACATCACCTACGGCACCAACAACGAGTACGGGTTCGACTACCTGCGCGACAACATGAAGTACGAGATGTCCCAGCTGGCGCAGCGGGGACACAACTTCGCGATCGTCGACGAGGTCGATTCGATCCTGATCGACGAGGCGCGCACGCCGCTGATCATCTCGGGTCCGGTGGACGACCGCTCGGAACTCTACGTGTCAGTCGACGCGCTGATGCCGCGCCTGCGCAAGGAATATTACGACCTCGACGAGAAGCAGCGCACCGTCTCGCTGACCGAGGAGGGCAACGAGTTCATCGAAGAGGCGATGCGCGAGGCCGGTCTCCTAAAGGAGGGCGACCTGTATGACGCGCACAACGTCACCCTGGTCCACCACGTCAACCAGGCGCTACGCGCCAACACCCTGTTCACCCGCGACAAGGACTACATCGTCAAGAACGACGAGGTGGTGATCATCGACGAGTTCACCGGCCGCATGATGCAGGGCCGGCGCTACTCGGAGGGCCTCCATCAGGCGCTGGAGGCCAAGGAGCGGGTCACGATCCAGCCAGAGAATCAGACGCTCGCCTCGATCACCTTCCAGAACTATTTCCGCCTCTACAAGAAGCTCGCCGGCATGACCGGTACCGCCTCGACCGAGGCCGACGAGTTCGCCGAGATCTACAAGCTCGACGTGGTCGACATCCCGACCAACAAGGAGGTCGAGCGCGTCGACGAGGACGACGAGGTCTACCGGACCGTCGGCGAGAAGTACGAGGGCATCATCGCCGAGATCGACAAGGCGCATGGACGCCACCAGCCGATCCTGGT
Organism: Methylobacterium sp. P3_A11; assembly: GCF_056403155.1. Taxonomy (NCBI): domain Bacteria; kingdom Pseudomonadati; phylum Pseudomonadota; class Alphaproteobacteria; order Hyphomicrobiales; family Methylobacteriaceae; genus Methylobacterium; species Methylobacterium sp. P3_A11. The sequence continues at coordinate 66,080 of NZ_JBFUGA010000004.1, read as the reverse complement.
CGGCACCGGCTCGATCGAGAAGTCCGAGCACCTCGCCGAGATGCTGAAGAAGGCCGGCTACACCCTGCTCGACTATTCCGATCCGAACGCGCTGACCGACGTCTACGCCGCCGCCCGCGAGGGCCGGGTGACCAAGCGCTTCGCGGTGCTGAACGCCCGCTTCCACGAGCAGGAGGCCTACATCGTGGCCGAGGCCGGCGTGCCGGGGGCGATCACCATCGCCACCAACATGGCCGGCCGCGGCACCGACATCAAACTCGGCGGCAACCTCGAGATGCGCATCGAGAAGGAGCTCGGGCATCTCGCGGAGGGGCCGGAGCGCACGGCCGCGATCGAGGCGATCAAGGCGGAGATCGCCGACAACCGCGCCAAGGTGCTGGCCTCGGGCGAGCCGGCCGATCCCGAGGCGGGCCGCAAGAAGGCGCTGCCCGGCGGCCTCTACATCATCGGCACCGAGCGCCACGAATCGCGSCGCATCGACAACCAGCTCCGCGGCCGCTCCGGCCGCCAGGGGGATCCMGGCCGCTCGAAGTTCTACCTGTCGCTTCAGGACGACCTGATGCGGATCTTCGGATCCGACCGGATGGACGGGATGCTGCAGAAGCTCGGCCTGGAGCAGGGTGAGGCGATCATCCACCCCTGGATCAACAAGGCCATCGAGAAGGCGCAGCAGAAGGTCGAGGCGCGCAACTTCGACATGCGCAAGAACGTGCTCAAGTACGACAACGTCATGAACGACCAGCGCAAGGTCGTCTTCGAGCAGCGTCGCGACTTCATGGGCCAGGACAGCGTCCGCGAGACCGTGGACGAGATGCGCGAGGGCGTGATCGACGACTTCGTCGCCCGCTACATCCCGGAGAACGCCTACGCCGAGCAGTGGGATGTCGCCGGCCTGCGCGAGCAGGTGACGGAGGTGCTCAGCCTCGACGTCCCCGTCGAGGAGTGGGCCAAGGAGGAGGGCATCGCCGACGAGGAGATGCGCGAGCGCCTGCTCAAGGCGGCCGAGGAAGCTTATGCAGCCCGGACCGAGAAGAACGGCCCGGAGATCATGGCCTATATCGAGAAGCAGGTCCTGCTCCAGACCCTCGACCATCTCTGGCGCGAGCATCTCGTCACCCTCGACCACCTCCGGCAGGTGATCGGCTGGCGCGGCTTCGCCCAGCGGGACCCGCTGAACGAGTACAAGTCGGAGGCCTTCGACCTGTTCAACGGGCTGGTCACGGCCCTGCGCGAGCAGGTGACGGCGCAGCTGTCCCGGGTCGAGATCATGATGCAGGAGCAGCCGGAAGAGTACCCGCCCGGCGGCCCGGCCCTGCCGCCGATGTTCGCCCAGCATCTCGACCCGGTCACCGGCGAGAACGAGATGGACTACGCTGGGCTCGGATCGGGCAGCGACGGCGGCGGCGGCCCCGCCTACGGCTTCGCCGCCCAGGGCTTGGCCGCGGATGGTGCCGTGCTGGAGCGCGACCCGAACGACGTGGCTACATGGGGTCGCGTCGGCCGCAACGAGCCGTGCCCCTGCGGATCGGGCAAGAAGTACAAGCACTGCCACGGCACGCTTCAGGCCTGAGGCCGGCATGCCCGCACGGGCCGTCTTCATCGCCGGGGCCGGCACGGAGATCGGCAAGACCTACGTCACCGCCGCCCTGACCCGGCGCCTGCGGGCGCTTGGCCGGCCGGTCCGGACCCTGAAACCCCTCGCGAGCGGCGTCCCGCCGCTCGACGATCCGGGCTTCGCCGAGAGCGACACCGCCCGCCTGCTCGACGCGCAAGGCCTTCCCCTCGAGGGGGACTCCGTGGAGGCCTGCTCGCCCTGGCGGTTCTCTGCGCCGCTCTCGCCCGATCAAGCCGCCGTGCTGGAGGGGCGCAGCCTCGCGCTGTCCGACCTCGTCGGCTGGTGTCGCGCGCAGATCGCCGCGACGGAGGGTACGCTCCTGATCGAGGGCGTGGGGGGCCTCATGAGCCCGGTCACCGAGGTGGCGACGGGCCTCGACTGGCTTCGGGCGCTCGGGCTGCCGGCGCTCCTGATCACCGGCAGCTATCTCGGGGCGATCAGCCACGCGCTTACCGCCTGCGAGACGCTGCGCCTTCACGGTATCCCGCTCCTCGCGGTGGTGGTCAGCGAGAGCGACGGTGCGCCGACACCGGCTCGCACCGTGGCCGCATCGATCGGCCGCCATGCCGGGGCGCCCGTCTTCTGCCTGAGACGCGGCGAGTCGTGTCCCGACGCGCTCGCAGATGTGATCTGAACCGTCGCCGTATCCCACCCCGATGAGGCCGAAGCGGCGCTGGACGGCGTAGCGGCAGCCGCTACTTGTCGGTCGGAGGCGATGCACCCCCCTGCAGGGTCGTGTCCGACGGGAGCCCTGCGTTGAGTCAATCCCTTGCCCCCGCGACGGATTCCGCTGTGGACGCCGCAGAGCCGGACCGCAGCCGGCTGCGGCCGGCGCTGATCCTGGGCGCGCTGGGGGTCGTCTACGGCGATATCGGCACGAGCCCGCTCTATGCGTTCAAGGAAGCCGTGAAGGCGGCGACCGCCGGCGGCGCCTCGGTGCCGGCGGCGGCCACAGGCGCGGTTTCGCTGATCCTGTGGTCGCTGATCCTGATCGTGTCGCTGAAATACGCGGTGCTGATCCTGCGCGCCGACAACCGCGGCGAGGGCGGCATCGTCGCCATGCTGGCGCTGCTCGGCGCCCGGCAGGCCCGGCCGGGGACGTGGAAGGCRCTKCTGCTGGTGGTCGGGCTCATCGGGGCGGCCCTGCTCTACGGCGACGGCGCGATCACGCCGGCGATCTCGGTGCTCTCGGCGATCGAGGGCCTGAAGATCGACGCGCCGGCGCTCGGGCCGTACGTGGTCCCGATYACCCTCGTCATCCTGGTCGGGCTGTTCCTGGTCCAGCACAAGGGCGTGGCCGCCATCGGCCGCGTCTTCGGACCCGTCATGCTCGTCTGGTTCGCGGTGCTGGCCGGGCTCGGCGTGATCGGCATCGTCGCCAATCCCGAGGTGCTCGCGGCCGCCAATCCGTTCCGGGCGCTCGATTTCATGCTGCACGCCGGCTGGCACGTAAGTTTCGCGATGCTCGGCGCGGCCTTCCTCGCGGTGACCGGCGGCGAGGCGATGTACGCCGATCTCGGCCATTTCGGCGCGACGCCGATCCGTCTGGCTTGGTTCGGGCTCGTCCTACCGGCGCTGGTGCTCAACTATTTCGGCCAGGGCGCGCTGCTCATCGCCGAACCCGACGCCCTCGAGAACCCGTTCTTCCGCCTCTGCCCCGACTGGGGCCACCTGCCACTCGTGCTGCTCGCCACGCTGGCGACCATCATCGCCTCGCAGGCGATCATCTCCGGCGTGTTCTCGCTGACCCAGCAATCGGTCCAGCTCGGGTTCCTGCCGGCGATGCGCATCGTGCAGACGGCCCGCGAGGAGCGCGGGCAGATCTACGTCCCGATGGTGAACTGGCTCCTGGCGGTCGCGACGCTCGCGGCGGTCATCATGTTCGGTTCCTCCGATGCGCTGGCCGGCGCCTACGGCATCGCGGTCTCTATGCTGATGGCGATCACGACGCTCCTGGCCGCACTCATCGCCCTGCGCTGGGGCTACAAGCCCATCTTGGTCTTCGCGGTGAACGGTGTCTTCCTCGCCATCGACGCCGTGTTCTTCGCCGCCAACAGCGTGAAGCTGATGGAGGGCGGTTGGTTTCCCCTGCTGCTCGCCGGCGTGGTCGCGCTGATGATGTTGACCTGGAAGAAGGGCAACGAACTCGTCGAGGCGGCGCGGGTCGCCCTGCAGCTTCCGGAGGACGTCTTCCTGGCCGGCCTCCAACACCGCGATCTGCTGTGGCTGCCCGGCACCGYGGCCTTCCTGTCGGCTGCCGAGCACGGCATTCCGCTCCACCTCTCGCGCTTCGTCGAGCGCAACCACGCCCTCATGGAACGGATCCTGATCATCACCGCGCTCTACGAGGAGACGCCGACGGTCCCCAGGGCGCAGCGCGCGCACGTGACGATCCTGGCACCGGACTTCTACCGGGTGATCCTGCGCTACGGCTTCATGGAGGATGCCTCGATCCCGGAGGGGCTCGCCTGCGCGGTGGAATCCCGCCACCTGCCGCCGCACGTGCTCGACGACATGACGATCTTCGTGGGGCACGAGACGATCATCCCGCGGAAAGACAAGCGCGGCATGGCGCCGTGGCGGGAGAACCTGTTCGCCTTCATGCAGCGCAACGCCGAGCGAACCGGCGCCTTCTTCGGCGTGCCGACCCGTCAGGTGGTCGAGGTCGGGACCGAGATCGAGATCTAGGCGATCCGCCCAGACCTTTTCGCCACCCGGCAAGTCACCGGCGGGAGGCGGCAGAGGAAAGGTCCCGCCGTCTCCGGACATCGCGCGACAATCCGGCCCTCGATGTCAACCGAAGAACGCCTGGCGACTGGTGAGGCACAAGCGGGCGCTGAGCCGGTCGGGCGGAACCCTGTGTCAGCTCTTCGGCATGAGGCACGGAAACTTGAGGTCCGGGCGCCGCGTCGGAGGGAACCTGAGGCATCCGTCGCCGTTCCGACCCGACGCAGGCGAAGAGCCCATGCGGTGCGCCGAACCGGAGGACAGGATGAACAGGGATCATATCGAGGGCGGCGTCCGCCATCTGCGGGGTCGCGTCAAGACCGCCGCCGGTGCAGTCCGGGGCCGCGCGGCCGACCAGCTCGACGGCGCCTACGATCAGGCCGCCGGCGCCGCCCAGTACGCCTACGGCGAGGCCCGCGAGGCGGTGCGCGACCTGCGTGACGGCGGCGAGCACCTCGTGGAGGAGGGCCGCACCCGGTTCCGTCAGGTGAGCGAACGCGGTCACGCCCTGGCGGACGAGGCCATCGAGCGCGGCCAGCACTATCGCGACCGCGCCGCGCGTCACGGCCGCAGTCTCGCCGCCCGTGCGGACGAGAACCGCACCGCGACCCTGGCCCTCGTGGCGGCCGTGGCCTTCGGCATCGGCTGGCTGGCGCGGCCGACCCGCTGAGCGTCGGCACCGAGCCATATCCGCAGAGGCGGGGCAGCCATTCGTGCAGCCGCCCCGCCGACGGAAAGGCATAAAGACATCTTTATGTCTTGATTGCTTCGTAGCATTTGAGGTGGTAGGGGCTTGCCCCGACCCCGCAACGCGAACACGGAGCCATCGACACATGGCCAAGGATTATATCGTCAGGGACATCGGGCTGGCCGATTACGGCCGCAAGGAGATCTCGATCGCCGAGACGGAGATGCCGGGCCTGATGGCGGTCCGCGAGGAGTACGGCGCGGCGCAGCCCCTGAAGGGCGCCAAGATCGCCGGCTCGCTGCACATGACGATCCAGACTGCGGTGCTGATCGAGACCCTGAAGGCGCTCGGCGCCGACATCCGCTGGGTCTCCTGCAACATCTACTCGACCCAGGATCACGCCGCCGCCGCCATCGCGGCCGCCGGCATCCCGGTCTTCGCCGTGAAGGGCGAGACCCTGGAGGAGTACTGGGACTACACCTCGCGCCTGTTCGACTGGCATGACGGCGGCATGCCGAACATGATCCTCGACGACGGCGGCGACGCCACCATGTTCGTCCACCTGGGCCTTCGCGCCGAGAACGGCGACACCGCCTTCCTCGACAAGCCGGAGAGCGAGGAGGAGGAGGTCTTCTTCGCGCTCCTAAAGAAGAAGCTCGCCGAGAAGCCGAAGGGCTGGTTCGCCGGCCTCGCCGACAGCATCAAGGGCGTCTCCGAGGAGACCACCACGGGCGTCCACCGCCTCTACGTGCTGGCCAAGGAGGGCAAGCTGCTCTTCCCGGCGATCAACGTGAACGACTCGGTCACCAAGTCGAAGTTCGACAACCTCTACGGCTGCAAGGAGTCGCTGGTCGACGGCATCCGCCGCGGCACCGACGTGATGATGGCCGGCAAGGTCGCCATGGTGGCGGGCTTCGGCGACGTGGGCAAGGGTTCGGCCGCGTCCCTGCGCAATGCCGGCTGCCGCGTGCTGGTGTCGGAGATCGACCCGATCTGCGCGCTCCAGGCCGCCATGGAAGGCTACGAGGTCGTGACCATGGAGGATGCGGCCCCCCGCGCCGACATCTTCGTCACGGCCACGGGCAACAAGGACATCATCACCATCGACCACATGCGGGCGATGAAGGACCGGGCGATCGTCTGCAACATCGGCCACTTCGACAACGAGATTCAGGTCGCCGGTCTGAAGAACCTCAAGTGGTCGAACATCAAGCCGCAGGTGGACGAGATCACCTTCGCGGATGGCCACCGCATCATCCTCCTGTCGGAGGGGCGTCTCGTGAACCTCGGCAACGCGACCGGACACCCGTCCTTCGTGATGTCGGCCTCATTCACCAACCAGACGTTGGCCCAGATCGAACTCTGGTCCAATCCGGGCAAGTACCAGAAGCAGGTCTACACCCTGCCCAAGACCCTCGACGAGAAGGTCGCGGCGCTGCACCTGGAGAAGATCGGCGTGAAGCTCTCGAAGCTCCGCCCCGATCAGGCCGCCTATATCGGCGTCTCCGAGACCGGCCCCTTCAAGTCCGAGCACTACCGCTACTGAGCCCGAACCCGCGCGACGCGATCCGGCCTTAATCGGGGTTTCGGGGTCGCGCCGCCGGGTCGGGGCCGGACGGCTCGATCGGCATCGACGAAGAGGCCCGGCGCGCTGCGCCGGGCCTCTTCGTTTGTCAAGCTCAGCCTGCGGGGTCGGACTGTGTCTTCTGTGTGTCGTTAACGATTGATTGTGCCGACTCGGCCCAAAGCCACGCTTCGTTCCCCTTCCGGGTCGATTCCGGCGCACTGTAGAGTGTGGGCGAATCTTAGATCGATGGGGCTGCGGCGGTTCGGGAGAATCACTGCGGGAACGGTGCGTCCTGTGCCGCGCGGTGACGCGCGCCGGTCGGACCGCCATCGGGGGCGGGGGCAGGATAAGCCATGGGTGTCGGTAGTGCGACACGCGTTCGGGTCGGTGTGGGCGTGCTGGCCCTGATGACGGCGAGCGCGGCCCTGGCCGAGCTGCCGGAATCCGCGACCGCGCATTCCGCCCGGGAGATCCACAGTGTGGCCGCCCTGGCGATCTTCGGCGGCCTCGTCGCCTTCGCGGTGATCCTGTCCCTCCTCCACCTCTACGAACGCGGGCGATGGACGCGCCGCGAGCGCGAACTCGCCGCGACCCTGGATGTCCTGCGCGGCGCCCACGACCGGGCCGAGATGCTGCTCAACGCCGAGCGCCAGATCATCGTGACCTGGGATCGGCGCAGCGAACCGGTGGTGGAGGGCGACATCAGCCTGGCCATCCACGGCGAGCGGCCGACCTCAGGCCATGCCCGCCGCGTGCTGGCCTTCGGCACATGGCTGGTCGCCGCGGACGCGACGGCGGTGGAAACCGCCGTGGAGACCTTGCGGGCGCGGGGCACGAGCTTCGCACTGAGCCTGAAGACCCAGACCGGCCGCAACATCGAGGCCCACGGCCAGGCCGTGGCGGGACGGGCGCTGCTGCGCCTGCGCGAGACCAGCCAGGAACGCTGCGAGATCGCCGACCTGCGCGCCACCCTGGACGAGACCCGCCGGGGCCTGTCGGCCCTGTCGGGCCTCCTCGATGCGATCCCGCAGCCGGTCTGGCGGCGCAACCGCGAGGGCGGCCTGAGCTGGGTCAACGCCGCCTACGTGTCGGCGGTGGAAGCGGCGAGCCGGGAGGCGGCCCTCGACGCAAGCCTGGAGCTGTTCGACCGTCCGGCCCGGGAGACGATCGCCCGCGAGGAGGCGGCCCGCTTCGCCGGCCTGACCCGCAGCGTCCCGCGCCTCTCGGCCATCGTGGCGGGCAACCGGCGCATGCTCGACGTGTTCGAGACGGCGCTCGATACCGGACGGGTCGGCATCGCCATCGACGTTTCCGAACTGGAGAGCGTCCGCGCCGACCTGCAGCGTCAGATGAACGCCAACGTCCGCACCCTCGACCAGTTGCCGACCGCGGTGGCGATGTTCGACGTGTCGCAGCGGCTGATCTTCCACAATGCCGCCTACCGGCAGCTCTGGGATCTCGATCAGGCCTTCCTGGACAGCCGCCCTGCGGACGGCGAGATCCTGGACCACCTGCGGGCGGAGCGGAAGCTCGAGGAGCACGCGGATTTCCGCGGCTGGAAGCAGKGCGTCCTGTCCGCCTACCGGGCAGCGGAGGCGAACCAGACCTGGTGGTACCTGCCCGATGGCCGGACACTGCGCGTGGTCGCGGATCCGAACCCGCAAGGCGGCCTGACCTACCTGTTCGACGATGTCTCCGACAGCCTGAACGCCGAATCCCGCTACAACGCCCTGCGCCGCCTGCAGGCCGAGACCCTGGACACGCTGGCCGAGCCCGTGGCGGTGTTCGGCGCGGACGGGCGCCTGACGCTCGCCAACCGTGCCTTCTGCACCGTGTGGCGGCTCGACCCGGCCATGGTCGAGGACCGGCCGCACGTCGACGCGGTCATCGCCGCCTGCCGCACCTTGGCCCCCGCCGAGGAGCCGTGGCTCGACATCCGGGACGCGGTGGTCGGCATGGAGTCGCGCACCGCCCGCGCCTGCCGCCTGGAGGTAGTGGACGGCACGGTCCTCGACTGCGCCGCCCAGCCGCTCCCCGAGGGCGCGACGCTCCTCACCCTGATCGACGTCACCGCGAGCGTGAACGTCGAGCGGGCGCTCACCGAGAAGAACGATGCCCTGGAGAAGGCCGCGCAGCTGCGCGACACCTTCGTCCACCACGTCTCCTACGAGCTGCGCTCCCCGCTGACCAACATCATCGGCTTCACGCAGCTCCTCGGCGACGAGACCGTGGGCGCACTCAACGAGCGGCAGCGCGAATACGCCGACCACATCATGCGCTCCTCGGCGGCGCTGCTCGTGATCATCAACGACATCCTCGACCTCGCCTCGATCGATGCCGGCTCGCTGGAGCTGCAGCGGGAGGAGGTCGATGTCCAGGCGACGATCGAGGCCGCCGTGCGGGGTATCGAGGACCGGCTGGCGGAATCCCACATCACGCTGGCCCTCGACGTGCCCGAGGATATCGGCAGCGTCCATGCCGACGGGAAGCGGGTCCGCCAGATCCTGTTCAACCTGCTCTCGAACGCGGTCGGCTTCTCGGATGCCGGCCAGCGCGTGGAGGTGCATGCCCGGCGGGACGCGCAGGAGCTTCTCCTCAGCGTGCGCGACTACGGTCGCGGCATGCCCGCAGAGATCGCCGATTCGGTCTTCAATCGCTTCGAGAGCCATACCCTCGGCACCCGGCACCGCGGGGTCGGCCTCGGGCTGTCGATCGTGCGCTCCTTCGTCGAACTGCACGGCGGCCGGGTTCTGCTGGAGACCGCGCCGGGCAACGGCACCCGCGTCACCTGCACCTTCCCGACCGACCTCCCGGGCCAGCCGCGGCACGAGCCGCTTCCGGAGCCCCCGACACCCGTCCTGCCGCCGGCGCCCGCGCGGAAACCCGCTCTCACCCTTCAGGTGAGCCAAAGAGAGCCCGCGACGTCCGACAGGCGCTCATCGCCCTGAGACTTGATTCTTCGATCGGTCCCGCGCAGCAGGGGGCATGTCCGCGCATGATCGTTCCGGCTGGGCCGTCTTCGGCATCGGCGACTTCCGCCTGTTCGGCTCGGCCCGCTTTCTTACCGGTCTGGCCTATCAGATGCAGGCGGTGGCGATCGGCTGGTTCGTCTACGATCTGACCCACTCCGCCCTGGCGCTGGGCCTCGTGGGCCTCGCCGGGTTCCTGCCGGCGGTGCTCTGCGCGCTGATCACCGGCCACGTGGCGGATGCCTACGACCGGCGCCTCGTCGGCGCCGCGGCCTTCGCCCTCCAGAGCCTGGCGAGCTTCGGCCTCCTCGCCTGCGCGCTGTCGGGGGTGGACTCGGTTTGGCCGATCTACGCGCTCGTCATCGTGGTGGGCACGGCCCGGGCCTTCGCCAACCCGGCGCTCCAGGCGCTGCTACCGACCCTGGTGCCTGGCCAGCAATTCAGCGCGGCCATCGCGTGGAACGCCTCCCTCTGGCAGAGCGCCTCCGTGATGGGACCGGCGCTCGGCGGCTTCCTCTACGCCCTGGGGCCGGCCGTGGTGTTCGGCGGGGCAGGGGGCAGCTTCGCCGTGGCGAGCCTTCTGACCCTGCTGATCCGCTTCCGCCCGGCGCCGATGAGCGAGCGGCCGCCGATTACCTGGGCGGCGCTCTCGGCGGGCATCGACTATATCCGCTCGCAGCCCGTGGTGCTCGGGGCGATCAGCCTCGATCTGTTCACGGTCCTGCTCGGCGGTGCGACGGCCTTGCTTCCGATCTATGCGGGAGAGGTCCTTCATGTCGGGCCCCTCGGCCTCGGGGCGCTCCGGAGCATGCCGGCGTTCGGTGCGGTCACCATGGCGGTGCTGCTGGCAAACCGGCCGCTGCGGCGCCATGCCGGACTGCGCATGCTGAGGGCCGCCGCGGTGTTCGGCGCCGCCACGGTCGCCTTCGGGCTCTCGACGTCGCTTCCGCTGTCGATGGCCTGCCTGTTCGTCACCGGCGCCGCCGACATGATCTCGGTCTACGTGCGCCAGACCTTCGTGCAGGGCGAGACGCCGGACGCCATGCGCGGGCGGGTCTCGGCGGTGAACACGGTGTTCATCGGCGCCTCGAACGAACTCGGCGAGTTCGAGTCGGGTCTGCTGGCCGCAGCGATCGGAGCGGTTCCGGCGGTGGTGGTCGGCGGCGGCGCGACGATCGGCGTGGCGCTGCTCTGGGGTCGGCTGTTCCCGGCCCTCAAGGCGCGCGACCGGCTGATGGTGAACGGATAGCGCGCCGTCACGCAATTCCGGACGTGACGAGTCTCAGATGACCGCGCGTCAAACGGCGTCCCGCGAGCCCGGCCGTAACGCCCGGCGTTCCCCTAGCCCAGAGTCGAGGCATTTTCTTCTCGGTCGCCGGGTGTCATGTGCCGCGCACCGGCGCGCGACACGGACGCGGCTCATAAGCCGTCCCCGATCGGGTTGGGAGGGGAGGCGATCGCCGAAACCACGCCGAACGAGGCGCGGGTCCCCTCTCCCGTGCGGGAGAGGGACAGGGTGAGGGCTGTGCGGCTTCCGGATCAGGCTCGCTCTGACCGCGCGTTGGCGGCGTGCTCAATCCTGTACCCTCTCGTCCCTCACCCCAACCCTCTCCCGCACGGGAGAGGGGGCAAGGCGCGGCTGTCTCGACCGGAATCGCCGTCCTTCCAAACCGTTGCGACACGATCGGGAACGGCTTTGGAGCCCGACGGTGAGCCGGGCTCCGCGACGCTGTCAGCGCCCGGCCAGCAGCGGCGACCAGGTCGGGTCCGACGCGTAGGCGGGGGTCGGGACCGGTTGCTCCACCTTTCCGGTGATGTCGACCATGAACAGCTTGCCGCCGCCCTGGCCGCCGGGATCGCGGAAGAACAGCACGTACTGGCCATTCGGCGCGAAGGTCGGCCCCTCGTTGTGGAAGCCCTCGGTGAGGACGCGCTCGCCGGACCCGTCGGGCTTCGACACGCAGATCGCGAAGCCGCCGTTGCGCTGGCGGGTATAGGCGATCAGGTCGCCGCGAGGAGAGAAGGCCGGCTGCGAGGCCGAGCCCGCTCCGAAGGTGATCCGGTGCGGGTTCGAGCCATCCGCCCCCATCACGTAGACCTGTTGCGAGCCGCCGCGGTCGGACTCGAAGGCGATCTGCGATCCGTCCGGCGAGTAGGTCGGCGAGGTGTCGATCGCCATGCCGTTGGTGATCGAGCGCTGGGCCTTCGAGGCGAGGTCCATCGTCACGATATCGGCGTTGCCGCCCTGCTGGACGCTCATCACGATCTTGCGGCCGTCCGGCGAGAAGCGCGGGCTCGCGCTCATCGAATCGACGTTGCCGAGCGCCTGGCGGGAGCCGGTCTCCAGGTTGATCATCTGCACGCGCGGCTGGTGGCCGGTGGCCTGCGCCATGAAGGCGATGTCCTGCGTGGCCGGCGAGTAGCGCGGTGCCACGACCGACATCTCCCCGGTGGTGATCGCTCGGACGTTGGCGCCGTCCTGATCCATAACCATGAGGCGCTTGCGCCGGTTCTCCTTCGGGCCGGTCTCGTCCACGAAGGCGATCCGGCTGTCGAACCACGGCCCGAGGCCGGTGATCTTGGTGTAGACGGCGTCGGAGATCAGGTGGCCGGTGCGTCGGGCGTTGGCGGCGTCGGTGCCGTATTGCTGGCCGGCCATCTGCTGGCCCGAGGTGACGTCCCAGAGCCGGAACTCGACCTTGAGACGTCCGCCCTCCCGGACGACGCGGCCGGTGACGAGACCCTGGACGCCGGTGGCGCGCCACTTCTCGAAGTTCGGCGCCGCGTCGAAGGCCGGCTGCTCGGGGAAGCGGGCGTGGTCGAGGGGTGTGAAGTAGCCCGAGCGGCGCAGGTTGTTGGTGACCACGCCGGAGACGAGGCCGCCAAGGCTCGGGTCGCCACCGAAATCCGCGATGGCGATGGGCAGGGGCTGGAAGTTGCCGCCGCCGATGCGCAGCTGCAGCTGCGCCTGGGCCGGCCCGGCGAGGAAGCCCGTCAGCATCACGAGAAGCGCGATCAGGCGCGCGGCATAGGACGCCGGCTGGCGCCCGACGGAGGAGAGGTGCAGCATGATGGGTCGGATCCGAGTGTCGATCAGACAGGGACGCGGGGACGGCGGGACAGGGGCTGGAAGACCTCAGGTCGCCGTGAACTCGAACTCCGCGTTGATGGCCTTCCAGTCATTGTAGTACGGCGCGTAGGTGGCCGGAATGTTGTACGGCGCGCAGCGGCGGACCGCCCGGAGCGCGGCTTGTGCGATCGACTGGTCCACCGCGCTCGCCCCGCCGCGCATGATCCGCGGCTCGGTGCTCAGAGAGCCGTTCGGATTCAGGCGGATGTCGAGCACCGGCAGGACCACGCCCTGCGCCGCCCCGGGGGGTGCGGAATAGCAGCGCTCGATCTGCTGCTGGAGCAGGCCGACCAGGGCGTCGCGCAGCGACGGCGACAGGCGCTGCGCGGTGCCGGTCGCTGCGCCCAGCGCCGCCACCTTCTGCACCGTGTGGCCGGTGGCGCCGGTCGATTGCGACGGCGCTTTCGAGGCCAGCATGGAGCGGATGTCGCCCGCGTTGAACTTCTCGGCGAGTTCGGCCTGCTTGCGCGCCTTGGCCTCGGCGTCGGCCTTGGCCTTCGCATCCGCCATCGCCTTGGACTTCGCCTTGGCGGCGGCCTCCGCCTTGGCCTTCGCGGCGGCCTCGGCCTTCTCGCGCTCCGCCTCGGCCTTCGCCTCGGCAATTTCTTTCTGGCGCTCGGCCTCCGCCTCGGCCTTCGCCTTGGCGTCCGCGGCCTTCTTGGCGGCTTCCTTGGCGGCTTCTTTGGCCGCCTCCGCCTTGGCGGCGGCCTCGGCCTTGGCCTTCGCGGCGGCAGCCTTCTGAGCGGCAGCCTCGGCCTCGGCCTCCTGCTTCTCGATCAGCTTCTCCAGCTGTTCGCGCTTCTCGGCTTCCGCCTTGGCGGCGGCCGCCTCGGACTTGGCCTTCGCCTCCGCCTTTGCGGCCTTGTCGGCTGCCGCCTTCTCGGCGGCGGCCTTTTCCGCGGCCTTGGCGGCCGCCTTCTCGGCGTCGCGCTTCTCCTGCGCCGCCTTGGCGGCCTGAGCGGCCTCCTGCGGATCCGGCTCGCCGCGGAGCGGCATCTCCTCCGCGGCGGCGAGCTTCATGTCGGCCGTGCGGGTGGGTGCGGTGGGTGCGTCGGTCTTGGCGTTCTCGGGCTCGCGATCCTCGAACTTCTCCGCCTGTCGATCGGCCCGCGAGGTCGCGTTCGGCATCGGCTTGTCGGCCTGCCGCTCGCCCTTGGTGATCTCGGAGAACTGGTTCTCGGTAATCACCTCGACGGGTACGCCCTCCTGAGCCTCCGGCAGGGCCGGGGCCGCGACGCTGACCAGCGCCAGCGCGAGGAGCGCCACATGGGTGCCGGCGGAGATCCAGACACCCGGTTCCCTGCGGTCGAAGCGGAACTCCACGGCGCGGCCCTACTGATGCTCGGGTTCGGTGACGAGGGCGACCTTCTTGAAGCCGCCGCCCGTCACGATCGCCATCACCTGCGCCACGCGGCCGTAATCGACCCGCTTGTCGCCGCGCACGAAGACGCGCTCCTCGGTTCCGGTCTTGGCGGTTTCCATGAGCTTCGGCACGATCGTGTCGTCGGTCAATTCGTCCTCGCCGAGGAAGATCTGGCCGGTCTGGCGGATCGACAGGGTGATCGGCTTCACGTCGGAATTGAGCGGCGAGGCCTTCGACTGCGGCAGGTCGAGGGGCACGCCGACGGTCATCATCGGCGCCGCGACCATGAAGATGATCAGCAGCACCAGCACGACGTCGATGAACGGCGTCATGTTGATCTCATTGATGGGGCCGCCGCGGCGGCTCCGGCGCCGGCGGCGCTTGCCGCCCTGCGATGCGCCTGCTGCCATACCCATGGGTCGGTCTCCTCTGGATCGGCCTCAGGCGGCGAGCGGCAGCCGCTCGTCGATCTGGCGGGAGAGGATGGCGGAGAACTCGTCGGCGAAGCCCTCGAGCCGCGACTGCGCCTTGGTGACCTCGGCCTGGAGCTTGTTGTAGGCCAGCACCGCCGGGATCGCCGCGAACAGGCCGATGGCCGTGGCGAACAGCGCCTCGGCGATGCCGGGGGCGACGACGGCCAGCGACGTGTTCTTGGAGGCGGCGATCGAGGTGAACGCGGTCATAATGCCCCAGACCGTGCCGAACAGGCCGATATAGGGGCCGGCCGAACCGATGGAGGCCAGGAACAGGAGACGCGATTCCAGCCGCTCGACCTCGCGGTGGATGGTGACGTCGAGTTGCTTCTCGATGCGCTGCGACAGGGACTGGATCTGCCGCCCCGAGCCCTCGAAGCTCCGCTTCCACTCGCGCATGGCGGCGACGAAGACGGCGGCCAGCCCGGTGGCCGGGCGGTCGTTGAACGAGCGGAACAGCTCCTCCAGGGAACGGCCGGACCAGAACGCGTCCTCGAACGCGTCCATCTCGGCCTTGGTGCGCCGGAACAGCAGGGTCTTGTCGACGATGATCGACCAGCACCAGATGGAGGCGCTGAGCAGCCCGATCATCACGATCTTCACGACGAAGTGGGCCTGCAGGAACAGACCGAGCAGCGTCATGTCGGCGACAGGCGCAACCTGCATCGCGTCGGCTGGGTTCATCTGTCGAGATCTCCTGCTCCGGATCGCGATGCGCCGGGCGAAGCCCGCGTTCGCCGGATCCGTGAGCGATATCAACGCTGTCGCCTGCGAATCTGTCGAAAGTAAGGGCCGCCTTCGCCCTGGGCTCCACGCCACCGCGCCGACGCCGTTAAGGGCGCGACAGGGTTAAGGATCGGTTTCGATCCGGGCGATCCTGAGGCGTCCCTCCGTCCGAATCGGGGCGGCGGACTGGACCGGCCGAAAGAGCCTCCGTTATGGTTCCGGCCTGCGCCGCGGAGTCGCGAGCGCCGAGATGTGCAGGACGTGCATGACCCTTCCCGTTCCCAGCCTGCCCGATCTGCTGCCCACCGGCCCGGCACGGTTCCTGGGCTGGTCCATGATCGCGGATCCGATGGTGGTCGGCGCCCTGGCCCGCGCCGGCTTCGACGCCGTGCTGCTGGACCAGCAGCACGGCGGCCACGATTACCGCTCCTGCTGCGCATCGATCACCGAGGTGGCGCTCGCCGGGAAGTCGACCCTGGTGCGCGTGCCCGTCGGCGATTTCGCCATGGTCTCGCGGATGCTCGACGCGGGTGCCGCCGGCGTGGTGGCGCCGATGATCAACACCGTGGCGGACGCACGGGCCTTCGCCGCCGCAGCGAAGTTCCCGCCCGTCGGGGAACGGAGCTGGGGTCCGGACTGGGCCATGTGGCTGTCGGGCCTCCGGAACGGATCCGACTACCTCGCGGGTGCCAACGACCGCGCCCTCACGATCGCCATGTGCGAGACCGAGGCGGGGATCGCCGATCTCGAGGCGATCCTCGCCGTGCCGGGCATCGACGGAATCCTGGTCGGCCCGGCGGACCTGTCGATTGCCCTGTCGAAGGGAACGGTCATCGATCCGTTTGGATCGGCGGTCACGGCGGCGCTCAGCGAGATCGCGCGCCAGACCAGGGCTGCCGGCAAGATTCCGTGCGCCTTCGCTCCGTCGCCGGCCCGGGCGCGGGAGATGGTCGGGATGGGCTATCAGCTGGTCTCGATTGAATACGATGCGATGACCATCGTGAACGCCTTCGCCCGCGTCCTGCGCGAAGCCGACCCGTCCCGGGCGGATTGAGGTGACGGCCTAGGCGGCGTCACCCGGAGCAAGACGCTGCCGGAGTGTCTCCGGCAGGCGGACGGCCCGACCGTCGCGCACGCAGGCGACAGTGACCTCCGCGGCGACCAGCAGCGCGTCGGCCCTTCGAACCGCCTGGGCGAGATGCATCGAGGCCCCCCGCAGCGCGCGGGTGCGGGTCTCGATCGTCAGAAGGTCGTCCATCTGGGCCGGCCGGAGGAAATCGAGGCTCATGCGCCGGACCACAAAGACCAGCCCCCTGGCCTCGCGGTGCAGATCCGACTGGTCGCCGGCCAACTCGCGCAGCAGTTCCGTGCGCCCCCGCTCGAGGAAGCGCAGGTAGCTCGCATGGTAGACGTAGCCCGAGAAATCGGTGTCCTCGTAGTAGACCCGCACAGGGAGACGATGCGGCGTCCCGCCGCTCTCCCGGGTCTGTTCGGCCTCGGCCTCGATCGCGCGCATGCGCCCCTTTAGCGACGCAGGTCGTGATGGCGCAACAGGATGAGGGCCGCCCTTGCAGGCGGCCCTCGGCCAGATCAGACGCTTCGGTGCAGCTCAGCCGCCGATGCGGGCGGCGAGGCTCGCCGAATGGGCGTGCTCATCGGCGATGTAAGGCAGGGCTTCGTTCGCGAACTGACGGCCCCGGGCGTTGTCGCCGGACTTGGCGTAGGCATCGTACAGCGCCAGGGTCCGGGCGTCCGAACGCGCCTGCTGGTCGATGTACGTCCGGTCGAACGAACGGCCGTTCGGGGCGGACTGAAGCTGGGCGAGGCGCGCCTGACCGCGCTCGCCAAGGGCCACGCGGCGGCCCGGCTCGGTCGGGTTGTTGTCCACGAGGCCGACCGCGCCGAGGGCGCCGCCGACGATGCCGGTGCCGATGCTGGCCGCCACCGTGACCGGGGCGAGGACCAGGCCGACCGGGTTGCTCAGGTCGGTGCGGATGCCCTGATTGTCGGACACCACCGAGCCGTTACGCGACAGCAAGGTGTTCGGCGGGAGCAGCGCATCGGTGGTCGCCTTCCGCTCGACGAGGACGCGGTTCGCATAGTTGCGGACCCGCGGGTTCCGCGACCGCTGAAGGGCGATGCGGCTCGCCTCGATGCTGGCGGCATCCGAACGCAGCGCCTCGGCCCGGAAGGCGGGCGTCTCGGTCGCTGCGGCGCCGACGCCATCCTGGTTGGCGAAGGGGAGAACGCGGATCGGCAGGGCGTCCTGCGCGAAGGCCGGCGCGGTGAGCGCGGCGAGGGACAGGCCGAGCACGGCGAGCGTAATTGTCTTCATGGCTGAAGTTTATCCCTGACGTTATTTTTAAAGCAAAAAGATCTGTCGCAATCCGAGAGACAGGGCCTCGGCCCCGACAGTCTTGCCGCCGCCTTCCAAATTCAGGCGCGGTTGCCTCCACAACAGGCGCCTCAGAGCGCTGTTCCATCACAGAGAGTCGATTTTTTTCCGCAGATCATCGAATTCCGCCGGGGCCAAGCTTGGCAATACTGTGCGCGCGCATCCGGGAAAGCGATTGCGCAGCATAGACTTGTTCATGCAGCAGCGCACAAGGACCGGGATCGCGGCAGCGCGCGACGCGGAAAACTCCCATGAGGCGAGCGAAACGCTGGCCCGAACACCGTGCATGGGTCGCAGATCGGCGGCCTTACGGCTCCTCGTTTCCGAAGAACCCGAACTGCCCGGGGGTCTCCCGTCGCGGCTCGGGCAAGCCCATGTGGCGATAGGCGTGGCGGGTGAGGACGCGGCCACGCGGTGTGCGCTGCACGAAGCCCCGCTGGATCAGGTAGGGCTCGATGATGTCCTCGATCGCGTCGCGCGGCTCCGATAGGGCCGCCCCGATCGTCTCGATCCCGACGGGTCCGCCCCCGAACGAGCGCGCGATCAGACTCAGGTACTTGCGGTCCATCACGTCGAGGCCCGCCCCGTCCACGTCGAGCAGTTGCAGCGCCCGGTCGGCAATCGACCGCGTCACCGTCTCGGCCTCCGCCACGACGGCGAAGTCCCGCACGCGCCGCAGCAGCCGCCCCGCGATCCGCGGCGTCCCCCGCGCCCGCCGGGCGATCTCGTTGGCGCCCTCGGCCGACATTTCGATGCCAAGGACCCGCGCGCCGCGCGCCACGATCTGCTCCAGCTCGTCGATCTCGTAGAATTCCAGACGGATCGGGATCCCGAAGCGGTCGCGCAAGGGCGTGGTCAGAAGTCCCGCCCGGGTGGTCGCGCCCACCAGCGTGAACTTCGGCAGCTCGATCTTGACGGACCGCGCCGCCGGGCCTTCGCCGATGATCAGGTCGAGCTGGTAATCCTCCATGGCCGGGTAGAGGATTTCCTCCACCGCCGGGTTGAGCCGGTGGATCTCGTCGATGAACAGCACATCGCGCTCTTCCAGGTTGGTGAGCTGCGCGGCGAGGTCTCCGGCCTTGGCGATGACCGGGCCTGACGTCGACCGGAAGTTCACGCCCAATTCGCGCGCCACGATCTGGGCGAGCGTCGTCTTGCCCAGGCCCGGCGGGCCGACGAACAGCACGTGGTCCAGCGCCTGACCGGTCTTGCGCGCCGCCTCGATGAAGATCTGCATGTTCGCCCGCGCAGCCCGCTGGCCGATGAACTCGGACAGGCTCAGTGGACGGATCGTCTGATCCACGTCCTCGGCACGCTTCTCCGGCGTCAGCATCGCGTTGGTCGGGGGCTTCGGCTTGCTCATGGACCCTGGCTTCGTGGACCGAACCTCGCGGCACCGCGCGGAGGCCTCGCAGGACGTCGGGGCGCGGGCGCGTCCGGTTTTGTTCTTCCTTACCCGCGAACGCCCGGAAGTCTAAGCGCGGCGGCCCATGACGGGGCGGCCGCACCGTGCAACGCCGATGAAACCGAAACGGCAGCCTGTGCATTCCTGGAGCGATCCCGAAATCACGGCCGTAGAGTGCATCGCCCCACCATGATGATCCGTACGATTGCCGCCGGCGCGGCCGGCGTAGCCTTTCTCCTCGCCTCGGTCGCGGCGCAGGCCGCCAACGGCGCCACCGAAACCAAGGTCGCGGAGGTTACGCCCCAGGTTCACGCCGCGACCGTGGAGCGGGACGACGACCCCACATGCAGCCGCGCCCGCCGCCGCCTGTGGATCGAGGGGGAGGGCTGGGTGGTCCGACGGATCACCACCTGCCGGTGACCGCGGCGACCTCCGGAGGCTGGATCCCGCGGATCTGGCGCGGATCGTTACGCACTCTCCGCGTCCGGAGGCAGGGAACGGTGAATGATCCGTTCGGTTGCTCAGCATGCGGCGCGAACCTTTTGCGCCGCCCCTTCCTCGGAGCCGGCCCCATGGCGAACCGGATGATTCCCGCGATGCTCGCCCTCGCTGTGGCAGCGCCGGCTTCGGCGCAGACCTACCGCGGCGGCGAACCCTATGCTCCGGTTTCCTACGTCCAAGGCTACGGCGAAGGGCAGGGTTTCGCAGGCCCCTTCGTGAACGGGACCTACATCGGCGCCCCGCTGACCCGCGTGCCGCGCCCGACCCAGATCGTGCCGGCGCCCTGGAGCTACGGCACCTACGGCGTCCCGACAGTGACGGGCATCGCGGCCGCTCCGTCCGCGCCGCCGACCATCACCGTCATCAACGCCACGGAACCGCGAGGCCGCCGCGGGGCAGGTCGTGTCGAGGCAGACCGCACCGCGGGGGCGCGTGTCATCGCGGTTCAGGTTCCGCGGCGCTGAGGTCGGCGAACCATGCGGCGTAGGGCGTGTTGCGGACGAGACGCCGATTGAGATCGGGCGCTCCGTCCGTCCACCAGACAGCGCCGCGCTCGCCGAGCGCGGTCTTGGCCGCATCGACCGCGGCCCTGGCGGCGGCCAGCGCCGCCGATGCCCCCGCTTCGCCCGCCCGTTCGGCCTGCTTGGCCGCCTTCACCGCCCGCCGCGCAGCCATCAGACATGCGACCAACGCGTCGCGCCGATCCTGCGTCAGCGTCGGATCAGCGCGACGCCACAGACGTCCCCGGACAACGATATAGCGCTGGTCCGGAGTGGTAATGGCCACGCTCATCCCGGGGTCACGTCCGTTGGAATTGGATTAAGTCTTCCAGCGTACACCGCGTATATCGGTTCCGGGTCACGCCATGCAGATCGTCATCGTCGACTCGAGCCGCGTCGTTCTGAAGATCATCGCATCCCTGATCGAGCCCCGGGGCCACGCGGTGCACGCCTTCACCGACTCCGAGGAGGCCCTCGCATTCCTGGCAGCGACCCCGAAGGTCCGGGTGCTGATCACGAGCCTGGAGGTCCGGCCGCTCTGCGGGCTCGAACTCTGCTGGTCCGCACGGCTCCTCGCCGAGTCGCGCGGGCCGCTGCACGTCATCACCATGTCGTCGGCCCGCAATGTCCGCAGTCTCGCCGAGGCGCTCGACAGCGGTGCCGACGACTTCATCGAGAAGCCGCCGAGCGCCGAGGAGCTGAACGCGCGGCTGCGCGTGGCCGAACGCCTGACCACCCTCCAGGAGGAGCTGATCCGCCTTGCCGAGACCGATCCGCTGACCGGCTCCTACAATCGGCGCGCCTTCTTCAATCGCGCGCGCACCGCCGTGGAGCAGGACGGGAGCCGTGGCGGTGTCTCGGCGATCCTGCTCGACATCGATCATTTCAAGCGCATCAACGACGAGCACGGTCACGATGTCGGCGACGTGGCGATCAAGGCCGTGGCCGAGGTGATCGGCGAGGTGGGGATCGCCGGACGGCTCGGGGGCGAGGAATTCGCTATCATCTTGGCGGGTTGCACCCTTTCCGAGGCGGTGGCGCGGGCCGAGCAACTCAGGACGGGCATCCAGGCCCTGCGGATCTGCGGCGCACACCGTCCGATCCGGCTGAGCTGCAGTTTCGGCGTCAGCACGTGGAGCGACGGCGACACCGTCGAGGCCCTGGTGAAGCGGGCGGATATCGCCCTCTACGCGGCCAAGGGCGGCGGCCGGAACCGGGTGGTTCCCCATCAGGGCGAGAGCGGACGCGCTGTCGCGGGCTGAGACAGGGTCGCCGACCCAAATCGGGACAGGCCGCGGAGTAACGTCCCGCGGCCGTCCCAGATCGGCGCACCGGTTCGCCGAATATCCGTCTCAGGGCATCGATTCGGCCAATATAAAGCTTAATATTCGTCAACCGTTACTGGAACGGATCTTGGAACTTCGCCTTCGATCCCGGTCGCTTGTATCAAGCCGGGAGAGCGAGGTGCGAGGTCATGAGTACGGCCGTTGGCGTCCTGATCCTGGATGAGCCGGAGGATCTGAGCGCGACCGTTCGCGCTACCCTGGAGCACATGCCGGAGTTCCACACGATCGGCGAGGCCGATCTGGATAACGCCGAAGCCGGCAGCGTCGTCGCCCTGGTCTTTCTCGACGAGATCCGGCTGGCCGATGGGATTGCCCGGATCGTCGGGCTGAAGGAGCGGCAGCCCAATCTCCGCACGCTGGTGGCCTTCGGTGCCCTCACGGCCGACGACCTCCGCGCCCTCCTGGCCGCGGGCGCCGACGCCTTCGTGGCGCGCTCGAAGTCGCCGCGGGACCTCGGCGCGGCGCTGCTGGCCCTGGCGGAGGGCTCCGATTGTCTCGTCCCGCCCRATCCGCCGGTGGCGCTGCCCGCGGAGGCGGGGGACAGCCTGGGGCTCACGCCTCGGGAGGCGGAGGTGCTGCGTTTCCTCAGCTCCGGGTTCAGCAACAAGGAGGTCGCGCGACGCTTGGCGCTCAGCGTCCGCACGGTGGAGACCCACCGTCTCAACCTGCGGCGCAAGACCCAGACCGGCCGCCTGAAGGACCTGGTCTCCCTCGCCCGCCAGCTCGGGCTCGCCCCCGTCGTCGAGGGCGGCGAACAGGTCCGGCGTGGGACCGACAGCCGGTCGCCCGGCAACGACAACCAGTCCCGCCATTGATCGGGAATCCGGGCGGCCCCGCGGGGCCGCCCCCGTCAGGCGGCCGCTTCCCGCTTACGGACGCGCGACTCGCGCGCGACCTTCGCGGACGGCTTGGTCTTGGCAGACGACTTGGGCTTGGCAGACGGCTCGGACTTGACTGACCCCGTCGCCCTCTGCGCGGCGGCCTTGCCCCGCGCCGCCTTCGCGCCCCGCCCGAGCGCGCCCGCTCGCTTGGCCGGCGCCCCGACCTTCACCGAGGTCTCGGCAGCGGACAGCCGCGCCTGCAGCAGCCCGAGCACCGCCGCCTCCTCGGGCCGGAGGCTGGAGAGATCCTCGCTGAGTTCCGACTCGACGGCGCCCTTCACCTGGAGGAGCAGGCCGCCCTCCAGGTAGCAGTCGAGGATCTGGGGATGGATGTAGCACTTGCGGCAGATCGTCGGCGTGTTGCCGAGGCGACCGGCGACGCTCTCGATGGCCGCGCGCACGTTGCGCTTGGCGCCCGCCTCGCTGTCGAAGCTCTCGAACTCGCGCAGCGCCAGCGCGGCCAGAACCGTGCCGGCCCACGTCCGGAAATCCTTGGCGGTGAAGTCTTCCCCGGTGATCTCCCGCAGATATGCGTTGACGTCCGAGGAGGTGACATCGCGCTGCGTGCCGTCCGGGTCGAGGTACTGGAACAGCTCCTGCCCGGGCAGGTCCTGGCAGGCCTTCACGATCCGGGCGACGCGCCGGTCCTTCAGCGACACGTCCCAGATCTTGCCGCTCTTGCCCTTGAACCGGAACGACAGGGCCGAACCCGCGATCCGCACATGGGGATCGCGCAGGGTCGTCAGGCCGTAGCTCTTGTTGGTCCGCGCATAATCGTCGTTGCCGACGCGGATCAGCGTGGTCTCGAGGAGGTGGACCACGGTGGCCAAGACCTTCTCACGGGGCAGGCCGGGCCGCTTCATGTCGGCATCGACCCGTCGGCGGATGCCCGGCAGCGCGTCCGCGAAGGCCATGATCCGCGAGAACTTGTTGGCCTCCCGCGCCTCCCGGAAATCCGGATGGTAGCGGTACTGCTTGCGGCCCTTGGCATCCCGGCCGGTGGCCTGGATGTGGCCGTTGCCGCGGGGGCAGATCCAGACATCCGTGTAGGCCGGCGGGATCGCCAGGGCGCGGATGCGGGCGAGCTTCGCCTTGTCGCGGACCGGCACGCCCTTCGCGTCGAGGTAGCGGAAGCCGGCGCCGCTGCGTCGCCGCGTCAGGCCCGGCCGGCCGTCGTCCACGTAGACGAGACCGGCCTCCGCCGCCGCCGAGCGGAGGTCTCCACCGCATTCCGCCGTCTCGACACCCGCCATGCGCCGCCCCTCCCATCTCCGCCGCCCGGCTGACCACCCGGCGGGAAGGTCTCCGTCAACCGGCATCACCGGATGGCCGTTCCGGGGCGGCACATCCGTCGCAGGACGATCCGCGCCGACGTGCTAGAGGGACCGCATGCAGTCCGAAGCCGCCCCCGGGAACTGGCCCGTTCCAATGCGCCGTCTGGTCTTCGTGGTGACCGAGGACTGGTTCTTCGCCTCGCATTTCCTGCCGATGGCCCGGGCCGCCGTCGCCATGGGCCTCTCGGTGGCGGTGGTGACGCGGGTCCGGGCGCATCGCGCCGTCATCGAGGCGACCGGCGCGCAGGTCGTGCCCCTGGAAGCCGAGCGGGCAAGCCTCAACCCGATGGCGGCGGGCTACGCGGCCGGCCAGCTCGCCGGGATCCTGAAGGCCCTCAAGGCCGACATCGTCCACTGCATCGCCCTGCGCGGGATCCTCGTCGGCGGCACCGCCGCCGCCATGGCGGGCATCCCGTCCCGGGTCTTCGCCCTGACCGGCCTCGGCCTGGTCGGCGCCCGGACCGACCGGGTCGGACGGGCGGCGCGCCTCGGCCTGCGGGCGCTGATCCGCGGCCCGCTGGCCTCGGCCCGCACCCGCTTCCTGTTCGAGAACCCGGACGATGCCCGGGCTCTGGGCCTCGATCCGCTGGACCACACGGTGACCGTGGTCGGCGGCGCCGGGGTCGATCCCGCGATCTTCGTCCCGCGCCCGCTCCCGCCCATGCCGCCGCTGCGCGTGGCCGTGGTCGCCCGCATGCTCTGGTCGAAGGGGATCGACGTCGCGGTCGAGGCGGCCCGCCTCGCCCGGGCGGGCGGCGCGCCGGTCGAACTCGCGCTGTACGGCGCACCGGACCCCTCCAACCGGCGGGCGATCGATGAGGCGACCCTGCGCGCCTGGAGTCGCGACGGCGTCGCCTGGCACGGCCCGACGAGCGACGTGGCAGCGGTCTGGTCCGACAACCACGTCGCCTGCCTGCCCTCACGGGGCGGCGAGGGTTTGCCGYGGACGCTGCTGGAGGCCGCATCCTGCGGCCGCGCCCTGGTGGCGTCGGATGTGCCGGGCTGCCGAAGCCTCGTGCGCGACGGCGTCGAGGGTCTGCTGGTCCCGCCGGACGACGCGCCGGCCCTGGCTGCCGCCCTCGTGCGCCTGAGTGGGGATGCCGGGCTCGTCGCCGCCCTCGGCGCGGCTGCGCGGTCCCGCATCGAAGCCGGCGGCTTCACCGAGGACGCGGTCACCGACAGCGTCCGCGCGGTGTGGCGCGCGTTGCTGGAGGGTTGAGCGTGCGTGCTCCGGACGATCCCGCCGGCTTCATCCGGGCCAACACCCGTCTGCTGCCCGTACCGCATGCGCCCGAGATCCGCCTGCACGTCGCCGACGAGGCGACGGCCCTGTGGCAGCGGACCGAGGAGGAATTGCAGGAACTCGGATTGCCGCCGCCCTTCTGGGCCTTCGCCTGGGCCGGCGGCCAAGCCCTCGCCCGGTACGTGCTCGATCACCCGGCCATCGTGGACGGGGTCCGGGTGCTGGACTTCGCCTCGGGCTCGGGCCTCGTGGCGATCGCCGCGGCCCTCGCCGGGGCTCGGCACGTCGTCGCCAGCGATCTCGACCTCTTCGCCATGGCGGCAATCCGCCTCAATGCGGACGCCAACGGCGTCAGCGGCCGCATCAGCCCGGTCTCGGACAACCTCCTCGGTAGCGATCCCCAGGTCGACCTCGTCCTGGCCGCCGACATCTTCTACCAACGGGACCTCGCCGAGGCCGTGACCGTTTGGCTCACCGGGCTGCAGGCGCGGGGCGTCGCGGTGCTGATCGGCGATCCAGGCCGGACCTACCTGCCGCGCGACCGGCTCGACTGCCTCGCGACCTACGAAGTGCCGGTCTCGCGATCCCTCGAGGATGCGGAGATCAAGCGCAGCCATGTCTGGCGGCTGCGGTGACGGGGTTCCGCGCCCGAGGGTCCGTGTCGGCCGCCTCCGGCGCAAATCCGGCAACGGTTTATCAGGCGCGGGAATGCGATACCGTCAATTCGGCGGGTGGCGCTTGCCGTGCATGCGCCAGAGTGTTCGAACGCCTGGATCGGGGCGTGCTGCGGCGGAAGGTTTCGTGGTGAGTGTCGAGTCGAGTCCGAAGCCGCGCCTTGCCCGCATCGTCGCTTTCTCGGGGAGCGCCAAGCGGCCCTC
Organism: Methylobacterium sp. P3_A11; assembly: GCF_056403155.1. Lineage (NCBI taxonomy): Bacteria > Pseudomonadati > Pseudomonadota > Alphaproteobacteria > Hyphomicrobiales > Methylobacteriaceae > Methylobacterium > Methylobacterium sp. P3_A11. The sequence goes on along the minus strand of NZ_JBFUGA010000004.1, from coordinate 40,339 downwards.
GCGCACCCGCATCCTGGTCGAGGCGCTGGGCGCCGAACTCGCGCGGCTGCGCGGGATCGACCTCGCCGTCTACGACCTGATCGATGCCGGCCCGGGCCTCGGTGCGACCCAGCGCAGCGCGTTGACGGCACCGGCCCTGCGCCTGGTCGAGGCGATCGAGGGGGCGGACGCCCTGATCGTCGGCACGCCGGTGTACCAGGGCGGCTATGCCGGGCTGTTCAAGCACGTCTTCGATTTCGTCGATCCGGCGCGGATGGTCGGCATGCCGGTGGCACTGACCGCCACGGGCGGCGGCCTGCGTCACGCCCTCGTGGTCGAGCACGGGCTCCGGCCGCTGTTCGGCTTCTTCTCGGCCCATGTCGCCCCGACCTCGGTCTATGCCGGCTCCGACGACCTCGTGGATGGCCGCATCGTCGACGAGACCGTGGGAGCCCGGATCCGCGCCGCGGCGGCGGAACTCGCCGCACTGCTCGATGTCGCGCGGGTCACCGGGAGTGGCGCGTCCGCCTGACCGGAGACTCCCCGGACCTGTCGCGGCCCCTAGATCCGGCACGGGCCACGCTCACCCGCGAGGGATCATGTCAGGTTCTCCGATCACGGCCGGCAAGGTGGCGGCGACGCCGCTGCCCGCCACCTACGTCACGGCGTCCGGCTTGCCGCGCTACCATCCGGTGTCGCAGGCGCTGCACTGGCTGAGTGCCGCCCTCGTCCTGGCGGTGCTGCCGCTGGCCTGGGTGGCGATCAGCCTGCCGCCGACGCCGGCCAAGGGCAGCCTGTTCGTGCTCCACAAGTCGGTGGGCCTCACGATCCTGGCGATCGTGGTCCTGCGGATCGTGTGGCGGATGGTCCGGCCGGCCCCGCCGGATCCGCAGGCGCCCCGGCTCCTGACGCTGATCGGCCGGGTCAACCACTACCTGCTCTACGCGATCTTCCTCGTCATGCCGATCAGCGGCTACCTGTTGAGCGCCTTCTCCGGGCGCGACACCCCGTATTTCTGGCTGTTCACGATTCCGGGTCTGGCGAAGGACGAGTCGGCCCAGAAGGTAGCCGAGTCGATCCACGTCTTCGGACAGTGGCTCGTCTACGCCCTGGTCCTGCTGCATGTCGCCGGGACGGTGTGGCACCTACTGATCCGCCGGGACGGCCTCCTCGAGCGGATGCTGCCGGTGCAGGACGGCCGCGGCGCACGGCGCTGAAGTCGCGGAACGCCGGTGGTGCGGACCGCCCTCAGTCGACGTGGCGGAGGACGAAGGTGGTGCCGACCTCGGGATCGCGCCGCCAGAAGCCCTCGGCGTTCGGCACGAGGCTGATGCTGTGGCCGCGCTTGGCGGTCAGCGTCATGCGGCCGTTGGCGTAGTGCCAGCGGACCGGATCGAACACCTCGAGCCCGCTATCGTGGCAGCCAGGAACGATGTGGACACCGCCGCCCGCGCCGTCGAGGTTGATCCGGCAGGTGTCGCGTTCCTGGAAGCGGTCGAGGGCATAGACGCCCGGCGCGGGACCGGCGGACGCCGTCGTGGCCCGCTGCAGCCCGGCCGGAACCGGCGCCACGGTCTGGAGCGGGGTGGGACCCGGCCCGGCCGGGACGTCGGTCGGCTCGACGTCCGCGGGCGGCGCCGCACCGGCCGGGCGCATCGCCACGATGTCGAGGGGGACGAGGCTGTAGCCCTCGCCGCCCTCGGCGCGGGCGACGAGGCTGCGCTGGTCCGGCCGACGGGCGAAGTCCAGGATCGGGCGGACGTTGCGGTCGACGAGGCGCACGGCCCCGTCGACGAACAGCCAGCCGGCGACCCCATTCAGGACCGGCAGGGCGCGCCGGCATCCGGCCGGAAAGCGCAGCCGCCGCCCCGTGTCGCCGTTGTCCAGCACCAGGGTCATCACGCAGCGGCGGTTGGTGCCGTCACGGGACAGGTCCCAGGTCCCGGGCACCTCTCCGAGCTTCTCGGGCAGGCTGGGCCGAGCGGACGCAACCGGAGGGGCCGCGAGCGTCTCCGCCGCGGGCGCGTCCGGCGCGGGCGCGTCCGGTGCGACCGTGGGGGCGGGGACGTCCTGGGCAGCGGCCGTGCGGACGACCGGGGGAAAGGCGATCAGGGCCGATGCGGACAGCAGGGCGGCCAGGGCCAGTCTCACGCGGTCGGTCTCCAGGGTGTCTCGCCGACGGGCGTCAGCGGACCCCGGCCCTCGAACCACGAGACGACGTTGTCGACGACGAGCTGGGCCATCGCGGCACGGGTGTGCTCGGATGCGGACCCGACATGCGGCAGCAGCACCGTGTTGTCGAGGGCGGCGAGATCGGCGGGGACATGCGGCTCGTTCTCGAACACGTCGAGACCGGCCCCCAGGATCGTGCCCGCCTTCAGCGCGGCGGTCAGCGCCGCCTCGTCGACGAGCGTGCCCCGGGCGACGTTGATCAGGATGCCCTCGGGACCGAGCGCCTCGAGCACGGCGGCATCCACGAGGTTGCGGGTGTCGGCTCCGCCGGGCGCCACCACGATCAGGATATGGACCGCCCGGGCGAGACCGGTCAGGGTGTCGTGATAGGTGTAGGGCACGTCCGCCTTGCGGCTGCGGCCGTGATAGTCGATCGCGACGCCGAAGCTCTCGAGCCGATGGGCGATCGCCCGCCCGATCCGGCCGAGACCGAGGATGCCGACCCGCCGCCCGCGCAGGGACGCCGTCAGCGGGAAGGGGGCCTTGGGCCAATGGCCCGCGCGGAGGTAGCGGTCGGCCTGGGGGATCCGCCGCAGGGTCGCCAGAACGAGGCCGATCGCCAGGTCGGCGACCTCGTCGGTGAGGACGTCCGGCGTGTTGGTGACGACGATGCCGCGCTCGTGCGCCGCGACGGCATCGACGGCGTCGTAGCCCACGCCGAAATTCGCGATGAGTTCGAGGTTCGGCAGCCGGTCCATGAGGGCTCCGTCCACGCTGACCTGACCGCCGACGCAGAGCGCACGGATCCGCGGACCGATCTCGGCCAGCAGCGCCTCCGGATCCGCGGCTCCCGCGAGCCTGTGCACCGTATGCCGTCCCTCGAAGGCCCCTTCGATGAGGGGATGCATCTTCCGAAGCAACAGGATCTCGACCGGAGCCTCAGCCATCGTTCACTCCCACGTTCGACCGTTCGCGTGCGGCCGCCTTCCCCGCCCCGGCATAGAGCCTGCGCGGGGTGCGGCGCCAGCGGACCCCACCGGCGGGGGTGACATCCGCGCGCCGTCGCCGGGCAGCCTTTCGACCGGCGCGGCGCTGGCCTCTTCCGAAAACCGCGCGCGATGCCTACTAAGAGCGACGCATCATCGCGAGAGTTCTGCCCCGACTCCATTCCCGAAGACGAAGACCGATGACCAGCCCGCGCACCCTCTACGACAAGATCTGGGACGACCACGTCGTCGATGTCCAGCCGGACGGCTCCAGCCTCCTCTACATCGACCGGCACCTCGTTCACGAAGTGACGAGCCCGCAGGCGTTCGAGGGGCTGCGCGTGGCCGGCCGCAAGGTGCGGCACCCGGAGAAGACCCTCGCCGTGGTGGACCACAACGTCCAGACCACGGATCGCACCCAGGGCATCGACGACCCCGACAGCCGCACGCAGCTCGAGGCCCTGGCCGAGAACGTGCGCGATTTCGGAATCGAGTTCTACGACGCCCTCGACCGGCGCCAGGGCATCGTCCACATCATCGGGCCGGAGCAGGGCTTCACGCTGCCCGGCCAGACCATCGTGTGCGGCGACTCCCACACCTCGACGCACGGCGCCTTCGGGGCGCTCGCGCACGGCATCGGCACCTCGGAGGTCGAGCACGTCCTCGCCACCCAGACGCTGGTGCAGCGCAAGGCCAAGAACATGCGCGTGACGGTCGACGGCACGTTGCCGCCGGGTGTGACTGCGAAGGACATCATCCTGGCGATCATCGGCGAGATCGGCACCGCCGGCGGCACCGGCCACGTGCTGGAATATGCCGGCKMGGCGATCCGCGCGCTSTCGATGGARGGCCGSATGACGATCTGCAACATGTCGATCGAGGGCGGAGCCCGGGCCGGCATGGTCGCGCCCGACGAGACGACCTTCGCGTACGTGAAGGACCGCCCGAAGGCGCCGAAGGGTGCGGCCTACGATGCGGCGCGGCGGTATTGGGAGAGCCTCGTCACCGACGCGGACGCGCATTTCGACCGGGAGGTGCACCTCGACGCGAACAACCTGCCGCCGCTGGTGAGCTGGGGCACCAGCCCGGAGGACGTCATCTCGATCCAGGGGCGTGTGCCGGATCCGGCGGAGATCGCCGACGAGAACAAGCGGCAGTCGAAGGAGAAGGCGCTCGCCTACATGGGCCTGACGCCGGGCACCCGGATCACCGACATCACCCTGGACCGCATCTTCATCGGATCCTGCACCAACGGCCGCATCGAGGATCTGCGCGAGGTTGCGCGGGTCGTCGGCGACCGCAAGGTGCATTCGGGCGTCTCGGCGATGATCGTACCGGGCTCGGGCCTCGTGAAGGCTCAGGCGGAAGCCGAGGGCCTGGACAAGATCCTGAAGGCGGCGGGGTTCGATTGGCGGGAGCCCGGCTGCTCCATGTGCCTCGGCATGAACCCGGACAAACTGCGCCCCGGCGAACGCTGCGCGTCGACGTCGAACCGCAATTTCGAGGGGCGGCAGGGTCCGCGCGGCCGCACCCATCTCGTATCCCCGGCCATGGCGGCGGCGGCGGCGGTCGCCGGTCGCTTCGTCGACATCCGGGAGTGGCCGCAAGTCTGAAAACCCGATTGACGGCGGCGGCTCCGTTGCCTAAACGAAGCCGTCGCCGGCCATTGGCCGACGGCGAGCCCAGGTGGCGGAATTGGTAGACGCGCTGGTTTCAGGTACCAGTCTCGCGAGAGGTGAAGGTTCGAGTCCTTTCCTGGGCACCACCGCCCGCTAAGTCGTTGACGTGTTGATTTTTCAGGATAATCGAGCGTGGACCGGTACACAAAACCGGGGCACAGCCGACCATGGTCCTGAGAATGGCCAGACACGCTAAGCGCAGCGACTCCACACAGCATCAGTTCAGACAGCGGGTTCCGTCGGACGTCGTTGAACGCGTCCGGGGGCAACTCCTCGTTATCGACCTGCCGGCCATTGGCAGCGTCCGCGCCCAGCGCCTGCCAGTCACGATCGGCGATGAGGTCAAGTTCTCGCTTCGGACACGTGACGGCGACGCCGCGACGGTGCTGCGTCTCCTCGCGCTCGCGGCCGTCGAGAAGCGTTGGCAGGCCGTTCGTGGCGGTCCGGCTACACTGAGCCACAAACAGCTCGTCRCACTCGCTGGCGAGGTCTACCGGCTCTTCATCAGCCGATTCGAGGAGAACCCCGGCACGCCTGACAACTGGGCGGCCTTCAAGGCGTTTAACCGCGCGTTAAAGGAGGGGCGGATTGCCAGCGCGCCACCGATCGATCTGGACCGCCTGCAGGACGCGTCTGCAGCCACCGAGGCGTTCGGCTCGGATCTGACTGCCGGCATCAACGCGTTGCCCGCTACGGACGATTTGAGCGGCTTGGAAGTGCGATTCGGACGGCTCGCATCGTGGGTGCTGACGCTCCACGGTCTCGACGTGGACGGCGACACGCGGACGACGCTGCTCAAGCAGATCGCCGAAGCGGCTCAGGATGCAGGGTGGCAGCTCAAGCGCAACGCGACCGGCGACTATCGTCCCGACCCGCAGGCCGCTCGCTTCCCGGAATTCACCAAGGCCAAGTCCCTGACGCTGTCGGACCTGTTCGACCGCTGGCAGCGGGAAACCAAGCCTGCAGCGTCGACGGTCACAACATGGCGGGGCGTCGTCGCCTCGCTCAAGAAGCACCTCAAGCACGAGGATGTCGGACGCCTGCGGGCTGAGGACGTAGTGGCTTGGAAAGACGGCCTCGTGGCCGGCACGCTCACGCCGAAGCCGCTCAGCCCGAAGACGATCAACGACACGTACCTGACCGCTCTACGCGCGCTGCTGAACTACGCAGTCTCGAACAAGATGCTGCGCGAGAACGTGGCAACCGGAATCAAGGTCGCGGCCAAGCGCCAAGCCGGCACGGGCAAGCAACACTACACCGAGGAGGAGATTGCCCGCCTCCTGAAGCTGTCGGCGGCTGAGACGCTTCCCGCCCGGCGCTGGATACCGTTGCTACTCGCGACCAGCGGTGCACGCGTTGGAGAGGTCGCGCAGCTCTGGGCTGAGCGGGTCAAAATGATTGATGGCGTCTATGTGATGGAGCTACGCCCGGCAGAGGACGGTGGCACATTCAAGAATGAGGGCTCGGAACGGACGGTGCCGCTACACCCGGTGGTGATCGGGGCGGGCTTTCTCGACTTCGTGCGAGAGAAGGGCGGGGGGCCGCTGTTCTACGGTCGGAGCAGACGCCGAGACGCCGCTCGACATGCCAGCAAGGGGACGGCCAACCATCTCGCCGCGTGGATCCGAAGCCAAGGGTTCAACGATCCGAGGAAAGCGCCCTGTCACGCACTCAGGCATCGGTTCAAACCGGCCGCAACACGTGCCGGCGTTGCAGATTCCGTTGCGGACTTCATCCAAGGGCACAACGACAAATCGAGTGCTGGCACCTACAGGCACTTCGATATACCGATGCTGGCAGACGCCGTTGGTCGGATACCGGTGCCGCGTTGACATGCCATTCGCGAGGCCCGGCGGTTTGGCCTCCTCACAATTGAGGAACGGCGCCTGACGGGGTTCCGCAACGATACGAACGTGGTCCGCATCATCTCGGCCGAGTGGCTGGCCTGGACGCGGTTGGCGCGACGCGAGACCCGCTCCTCGGTTGAAGGGGGAGGGTGCAAATCCCTGAACCGCACGCATACTGGTGTTCTAGAACTGCATGAATCGGGAAAAACGGAGCCGTCCAAAGGCTGCCGGGGGGCAGCGGTTGACCCTGGCGGAACCGTTCTCGCGAGAATCCGCGCGGGTCGTGGAACGGGCAGAGCCTTGCGCTGATGGTCTGAGCCTGATCAGTATGCCGAACGGGCGGTTTTCCATCCGCGCTGGATGGTTGAAGCTGAGCTGTAGAATCTTAAGTCGCCGAGCTTCGGAGGCGTACAAACGCAATGCCCCCTTCTGACATCGACCAAGCGCGCGCTCGTATGACTGAGGCTGACCGACGCGCCCTCGTTTTGATCAAAGGCAGGCAACCGGGTCTCGTGGTCGGCCAGCTCCCGCCGCAGGGAAAGGGCCTGTCCGGTTCGTGCTGGATCTGGACTGGAGCCCCGAAGGATGGATACGGCCGTAACAAGGTCGGCGGTAAGACCGTGGTCACCCACAAGTGGTTGTACCACCTAATCAAGGGGCCGGTCCCCCGTGGAGTCGAGTTACATCATCGATGTGAGAGACGGGCCTGCATCAATCCCGACCACCTGAAGCCGCTAACGCGAGTAAGACACGCCGAGGAGCACCTGACCGAGGTCATCCAGGCATGCTGTCCGCATTGCAGCAAACCACTCTGAGCCCAGTAGGCGAGGGCGGCCCGTAGACCGCCCCCGTTGTCGGGCCATTAGATCGCCGCGGGTAGATCCTGCGGGAGATAGTTCGTGGTCTCCTGCAACCGGTGCTGCACCTTGTTGGCCATGAAGCCCTTCCGCCGGGCTGGCCGTTCCACCGCGTGACGATGCGTTGTGAAGTCTCCTTCAGCGCCATGATGACCACGCCCGTGGTTCCAGCGGCAGGGCCAAAGTGTCACTGCCGGACAACGCCCGAAAAAATCATCTGTGAATGGCGCGACACAGGACCTGCTCATCCCCTCGGACGGGGTAAATAGAGCGGCTTGACGGGCCTGAGATCGACCGATGGGACCGGAGTGCGGCCGCGTTGCGGGATAATCATCTACGACCAAAACTTTTGCGACACGTCCCCGCCGGGCCGGGTTTGATGGCTCTGGCACGGGCCGCCGGCGACCCACTTCAAGGAGTGCGAAATGCCCCCTTTTTGTAGGCCGAACGGCCCCGAGATCGCAGTCGGCATGAGCGACATCAGCGTCTGCATCTCACATGACCGCACGCCCTTCGGAGTCATCGTTGAGACCTTCGGCGGCTTGTGCGGCTGGCTTGACACGAGACATTGCAATTGAAGCTCGTAAAATCAAGCGGCACAATATTCATACAGGTATAATTAATAAAAATTCCTAAAATACCAGTCTTCACCATAAAGATTTCTATTTTCTTTCATAAAATAATAGGACTTAGAAATAAATTCTATATAATCAAGATCCCGAGACGATCTTCTTAAATAAAGCCTACCAATAATCTCCAATATCATAGACGAAACATTGCCTGATCTAAGCATCGCATCAAAATTAGCATACGCACTAGCCGGAGCACGTCCGATATTTAAAGCTGAAAACCGGACAACATTTTGAAATAATTCTGCAATATCGAGATAGTGGCGAGACAATTCTTCGACCAAATTCCAGCACTGAGATGTCGTCGCGATTTCTTTATCCGCCAAATCAATAAACATTGAATAAGCTTGCTGGGTAAGTGGTGCGCTCCGTGGCGAATCATCATGCGCCAAGTAGAGGACGCAGGCGGCGGCTCCTAGAGTATTTCTTTTAGAAAGTCCCGCATTCTTGACTGATTTAAGGTCTTCTAACGCCTCGACTATATCTCCACGGTCCAACTTGAAAGCGCCGTAGCAATAATTAAGGACGCCGTCTTCTTCAGGAAATCTCTTCATCAATTCGAGATCTAGCATCTGCGCCCCTCCCTCAGATTAAGCTTGCGGTCGGCGCGACCATAGCCGCTCAGTATGTAAGAAGCTCTGGTCGGCCAGTCAATCCAATCTAGGGCACTCCGTTACCAAAGACGGACACGACGAAGACCGATTTTCCGCCAGACTGTTTCAGAACTACCACTAAGTTCGCCTTTCTTGATGTCATCGATAGGACCGACAATGTTGCATTCGATAATTTGGAGAAGCGTATTATTCGGTCCATAACAGTCTTTGAAATTGCTCCGAAAGCACTTCTCAGCCTCATTGGTGGTCAGGATTGTCCCTACGCATCCTGCGAACGGGGCAGATCCGGGGAACCGTTAGCACAGCTCATAACAGCAGACCGCTCGGCTTCACCGGACGCAGCCGGCAAAGTGGCAAGGGCCGCACTGACAAAAGCAAATACCGCTATAGCTCGCATTTTACTTCTCCTGCTGAGATCACCCTTCAGTTTCCGTCCGGTGAAGGACGCGGGGGGCTACGGTTTAGGCGGCAGCAGGTCACTTTCCGCTCTGTGGGCGGCGATCCGCGCCTTGATCTCGTCGATGCCCGAGGTGTTCCGGCTGCTCGCGGAGGCGGATGGAGTTCCGCGCAGGTGATGCGCGTGGAGCAGGCGGCTCGGCCATGACGCTCGTTGAGTGTCCCGACTGCCGGTCCGAAACCGACATTCGGGCCGCCGCCCGGCGTCGATGGTGCTGCACGAACATGGAGCGCCTCTTTAGGAGGCTGGGGCGTCATAACCGGCAGCGTCTACGTCCTAACGGAAAGTGCGAAGGGCTGCGCGATTGGTGCGAGGTGGAGACAATCGTGTTGGTGGTTGGCTTCGGCTGCGCGGTGCTACTCGGCCTCGACGGACAGAGGGCTTGAGGGCACGGCCGACTTTCAACGCGTGTGCTGTGCGATTTTAGTGGCCACCAAGTTTTAGTCGATGCAGAATATCCTGGCTGCATCGGTTGGGTGGTTTCATACTCGCTTCGCCTCAGGAAACGAGGAAATCGATCCGCACGTCATTTATCCATTTTATTTGATACATCAAAAATCACCACGGGAGCGAGGTATGGCGAAGTACAAAATATATAATTCTTTGAGATCCTCGGGGGGTATTAGTGTAATCAAGGGTCTCAAGAAGGTGGATGTTAGCGGTCGTGTCAGAGAAAAAGAAACCTATTGCAGAGTTGAGGAAGCTGCCGAACTTAACGATTTAATCGGTAAGACGGAGATTCTACTATCTTTGTCCTCTGATCCCTTGGAGGTGCATTGGATAGCTGACGAGTACGACAATATTTTGTGGATTATGACGGTTGGTGAGGTGATAGGTTACAATCAGGATGACATATAAGACTATCAATATCTCTACTAATTCTAACGGGTGTGTCTATTGGACAAAAGAAAACGCGATAGCGGTACAGTTTATGTTCGATTTAGGATAGTTTATAATTGAAATACTGAATTGATATGCGTCAATAAAAAATGAACAATACAAAAATAGTTGTCCTCCCTGTTAAGAGCGGACGCCGATTAGATAGTTATAGCTTAACTTGACCGCTAAGTTCTTTTCCGTTCGGCAATTTTATCCCACATGGGGTTCCGAGGGGCGCGGGACTAGCGAGCGGGAAATCCCCCGCCACCTCGGTTGAACATGTACCGCCCACGGCAGCTTGCTGCACCGGGGTGGGCGCCGGTTCGGTGCCGCTGGCGCCCGCCGCCAGATCGTTAATACTGTTGCCGAGGGTTATACCGACCGGAGCGGCAAGCGGCCCAGCGAGGGCAACAGCGCCACCAGTGGCGGCGACGACTACAGCCGCCTGCACGACGGGTGTGAGCACCTTCTCCTGAAACGGCCCGAGGAACTTGCCCACGGAGCCCCGGAACACCGCACCGCTTCCGGACCCGCCGAAGAGCTTAAAACCCGCTTCCGCAGTCAACGGCACAGCCGACAGGGTCACGCCGACGATACCGGCTGCGACTATGTTTCGAGCAAACATCAGTGTGATCCTCTCTCAAGGAGTAACCTGCAAGGGCAGATCTCCATGTGGTTGAGAAGCCCCCGGCCCGCTGCGGGACCGGGGGGGCCATCAACATCGAGCCGAGGCTCAGCGCGCTCCGCCGTTCGGGAAGCCGTGGTTCAGGATTTGCTGCCGGACCACCGGCCCAGTGCCGGGAGCAAGCAGGTCGGAACCCACGCCAGCGGCGTAGGCGGGCCTGTCGCAAACGCGATCGCGCCGGTGTTTACCCTGCGTTGACCATATGACCCGCAAGGCGCCTCCCGTTTCGGAGGCTGCCCATGATCCTGTCCGCCATCACCGCCAAGCTCAAGCAGCGCGCGAAGGCTGATTTCAAGGGTCGGCATTTCGATGCGGCGCTGATCGTCCAAGCGGTCTCCTGGTACCTGCGCTACCCGCTCAGCTACCGCGACATCGAGGAGCTGTTCCTGAAACGCGGTCTGGAGGTCGATCACAGCACCCTGAACCGCTGGGTGCTCACCTACGCGCCGCTGATCGAGAAGCGGCTGCGCCAGTTCAGTCGGCCACCGGAGGCGTACACCCTTCAAGTAGTGGTGATGGGAGCAAAGTGTCAGACTTTATCCCGGATTGAGCGAGCTGTTTTCTAAACGCGGCCGATCGCATGGCCTGCGACATGCTGGTTTGGGTATCGCCGCCCCAGGCACCGCGCAACTAAAGCCAGGATCCGGGCCTCAGGCTCGGGTCCTATTCCTGATCGGCCCCCTTGGGAGTGGTCCGCCCTGAGGTATGGCTTTTGAGCCGCCAGAGGACGGAACCGATGGCCCACCGATCCAAGCCCGAGGAGATCGTGAGCAAGCTGCGTCACAGGCAACGGCGCTTTCGCCTTTTAATGAGCATATACCTGCCCGATCGCTATCCATGATCAGACCGAACAAGGGTTGTTCGGCTAGTTTATATGCTTGCCAATCTCTTTATATTAAACGGGATATTGCGGAGTTTCTGAAGCATTTCCTCTACATTTGGAAATAGGGTTCGTCCCTCAGACAAATTACGCTCGCCGATCACACCCATATAATCTTGTTTATCTGCATTGAAGGGCAATTTTTCCATGTAGCACGGTACTGCTATTAATTCGTCAACCTCCGAATATCCCGACGTATACCCATAGCGATCTTTGTGATTTGGCGCGCTATAGTCAAGTACCAGCGTCGAAATCCGGAAAGTTCGATCTCCTATTCCAATTAACGAGAGAGAGTTTTGCGTAATACAGTATTCTCCAGAAAATTCTTTAATGCTACCATCTTTGTTTCGACGCCAAGCAGAAAACTTAGGCAGAGATGATGGTTCGGCATGGTTCATAAAATCATACCATGTGACGTTTATCTGTTCTTTTTCTACTAGAGTGTACATTAGGTAACAACCAGCTTGATGTTTTATAGAATTTCGAACATCTTCTAGATCAAGCGGAAGTCTAATATAAATGCCATTTTCTCTTGATGCTGAATGAAGGTCGCCATAATCGTTCGAAAAAAAACTTATCCATTCTATGCCCTTCTCCTCGCAGAATTTTATAAGCAACTTCTTAAAGCTTTCATGACCGTTAGACCGTCTATTGGTCACAGCATAAATGTATCCGGCCTTGAGCTTTAAGTTTCTGCTCAAAAACGAGTATTTATAATTATGAACGTCGCTTAAATTGGTCAACAAGTTACGGAGCGAGTCGCCAGAGGCTTGGTTTAGGCAGGGTTCTCCTGGCTGCGGACTGTTCGGTACCTGCTTGCCTTCATCTGGCTGTCTCGCCTGTACAACTTGAAGCGTGCTCATGGTTCTCGCCAGATCTGTGCACTGGAAGCGGATCCTGCCGAAATTCGTCAAATTTTGGCAAAGCCGTCAAGCTTGGACAAATGACGTAGAATATTGGCGGCTTTCTTCCCTCATGTTCTTTGCTCAAAAATTCTGGCAAAATTTAAGAAAATGTGGATATCCTCTCAAATTTTGTTAGCTTTCGACGACATCTCGGCAAATATTGGCAAGTGTATCTTTCTATGGACGTTGAACCGACTGCGCATCATAAGTATTTAACTGTCAGTCCGATCGAGAATGAGCGAGGCGATCGCGCCTCGTAGCTCTAACGGGACAAATCGACAGGAGATTTACGATGCGCCATATCAACCCCACCCGCCGCACCCGGCTCATCCGCCAGATCGTCGGCTGCACTTTCCTGTGCAGCGTGGCGGCTATTTCGATGGCGAATGCCGCGAAGGCATCGGATCTCGAGACCACGGTCGCTCAGATCAACGATCGTTACACCACGGAGTACAAGCGCATCGAGCAGGATGGAGAAGGCCTCGCGAACTCGCATAAGCGTCCCACCGAGGTCGAAGCGATGACGAAGGTCAAGGTGGAGGTCGGCACGAACCGTGTGGAGCTGAAGCTCCATATCCCCGAGTTCGTGATGCGGACGCAGAAGATTCGCCTGCATCTTCCGCAGGTTTCCATGAAACTGAAGCGCATCGTATGGGATAACCCGGAAGTCACGATGAAGACCGTCAAGTGCGGTCAGTATCCGGAGTGGCACGGCCCCTTCAAGATGAAGTGGAGCGACATCAAGTGTGACCGGCCGGTGATCAACATGGTTCGTCGGGAGGCCAAGCTCGACCTTCCGCAGATCACTTGGGCTGATACTGAATTTAAGCTCGATCTTCCCGAGACTACAATGAAGCTGCAGACGTGGAAATTCGATCTGCCCAAGATCACTGTCCGCGACGTCGACGCGGAGATGAAGAAGGTTCGCAACGAGGGGGAGGCTCTTCAAACGCGCGCCACCGAACTCCAGCGGAAGCAGAAAGAAGAGATCGCCAAGGCCGTCGCTGAGGATTTCACGGTGCGCCGCGGAGAAGTTGTCGCTGCCTTCGATATCGCGGCCAAGCAGCTCGATGATGGCATCGAGATGATTAAGAAGGCCGGAGGCGATCCCGCTCAGATTAAGAACGATGATGGCGAGACGCACAATCTGCTCGCTGAACGTCAGAACCTGGAGCAGCAGCGGACGACGGCGCTGGCTACCCTCGACGCGGAGATCGCCAAGGGGGTGAATCCTCCCGCCTGATTAACACGCATATGATCTTGAGGGCCCGCGGATGCGTCCGCGGGCTCATGTCGTTTGCCGTTTGTGCCCCTGTCCCAAGGACTTGACTGCTACCGGCTACTAATTCGTGGAAGATGGCCTCGTGAAGCCCTCGCGACTCCCCGAAATGCGCCGCACCTACAGACCCATCCAGTACGTGGAGTAGGTAGTCATGCTGACCTTGCCCCCTGTTTGCCCCCGTTCATAACCAGAGTCCGTTCTGGTTCTGGTCCTGCTTGGACCGGGTTGCAAACGCGTTCGGGGTGAGCCCGCCGAGGCTCGTGTGCGGACGGCAGGTGTTATCGTCGACCCGCCACGCCTCGATGATGGTCCGGGCCGCCGGCAGGCTCCGGAACAGATGCTCGTTCAGGCACGCGTCGCGCAAGCGCCCCTTGAGGCTTTCGACAAAACCGTTCTGCTGCGGCTTGCCGGGGGCGATGGAGTGCCACTCGACCGCACGCTCCTCCTGCCAGCGCAGGATGGCGTGCGAGATCAGCTCGGTGCCGTTGTCGGAGACGATCATCAGCGGCTTGCCCCGGCCCGCGATGATCCGGTCGAGTTCGCGCGCGACGCGCTGGCCGGACAGCGACGTGTCGACCACCAGCGCCAGGCACTCCCGCGTGCAGTCATCGACTACGACGAGGATGCGGAAGCGGCGCCCGTCGTCGAGCGTGTCGGAGACGAAGTCGAGGCTCCAGCGCTGGTTCGGCTTTTGCGGCACGGCGGCCGGTGCCCGCGTGCCAAGGGCTCGTTTGCGCCCACCCCGCCTGCGCACCGACAGCCGCTCCTCCCGATAGAGGCGGAACAGCGTCTTGTGATTCAGCGTGAGGCCCTCCCGCCGCAGCAGGATGAGCAGGCGCCGGTAGCCGAAGCGGCGGCGCTCGCCGGCCAGGCCGCGCAGGCGTACCCGCACGGCCGCATCGTCACCACGGGTCGAGGCGTAGCGGTACGTCTTCGGCTCCAGGCCAATCAGCCCGCAGGCGCGACGCTGCGAGTAGCCCTTCTCCTCGATGGCCCAGCTCACGGCTATGCTCCGTGCGCCGGGCGTCAGAAGTTTTTTCCCAGCGCCTCACGCAGCGTCGCCACATCGAGCATCGCCTCGGCCAGGAGCTTCTTGAGCTTGCGGTTCTCCTCGTCGAGCGCCTTCAGACGCCGCGCGTCCGAGACCTCCATGCCGCCGAAGCGCGAGCGCCACGTGTAGAACGTCGCGTCGCTGATGCCGTGGCGGCGACAGATCTCAGCCACCGGCAGCCCAGCCTGCTGCTCCTTCAGGATGCCGATGATCTGCTCTTCGCTGAACCGGCTGTTCTTCATCGTCCGTCTCCTGATCGACGGACCCTCGCTTCAGAATGAGGGCAGGCCAGGGGGTAAGGTCAGACGGACTGCACCTCGTCGCCTTCAGCGTCGTGCTTCCACGCAGGGCCGCCGACTTCGCAGCAGCCCGTAACAGCCTCTATGCCACTCCACACATGCCCTAAGCTGCTAAGTTCGTTCAAGTCCGGTTAAGACTGTCAAGCAGAAAATCTAAACAACAGCAGTGAGCGAATCGGTCAGTCTTAGGAGTGCTCCATGACTACCAAGAGAACTATTCGTTGCGCCGTTATGCTTGGGTCAGCACTAACTCCGCTGCTCGCGCAGGCTGATAGCTTATTTTCTGGATCCCCGATTTTTTCTAATCCCGCAGCTATCTTGAAGCTCAAACCACCCATCTCTGAGAAGCCGGTAGAGGCGCCGGTTACCCCGGAGCCCTCAGGTTCGGTTCCGCAGGTCCTGCCGATGCGTATAGAAATTCGGTCTGGGGGGAATAATCCTTTCAAGGCTATTGAGGGCGCCGCCCGTGGTATTGGCCAAGCCGTCGAAAAGGGCTTCGGCGACGCCGGCAAAGCCATTGAAAAGGGAGCCCACGACTTCGGACATTCCATCGAGACGGGCGTCGACGATGCCGGCAAGGCCGTTGAGAAGGGCGCACACGACGGCGGCCATGCAGTCGAGAAGGCTGTTGGCGACGTTGGCAACGGCGTGGAGCAAGGAGCTCACGACATCGGCAAGGCCGTGGAGACTGCGGTTTCTCAGACTGGGCACGTCGTTGAGAACGCCGCGCACGACGTTGGCCACTACGCTGAACAGCATCCTCTGGAATTCGCCCTCGCCGTTGCGTTAGTCGCAGGCGGAGGTTACCTCATCATTTTTCAGGACTTCGTGTTCGCACTCCAGGTCGGGGAAGCTTCCATCCCGATCATCCATGGCGGCGCATGGACGGGCGGGGCGACAATGGCCACCGGCGCTGGCACCCTCGCCTACGGCGCGAGCACTCCTGCTATGGCCTCAGGACCCGGCAACCAGGGCACGATGGAGACCACCATCGGGCGACCGACTGTCACCTTGCCGGCCCAGCAGCCGGCCGCGACACAACCGGCCGGTGCACAGCCACCGGTTCGCGTCAGCCCTCCGGTCCTGAACGTATCGCCCAAGTTAACCGAGGTCGATGCCCGGCTTAAGTACGGCATGGGCGTGCTAGATTGGATCGAGCGCGAGCGGCTGGTCGAGACGTTCAAGCCCGACGACCACCTGAATAGGCTGTCTCCCGCGGAGGAGAAGCTACTCGACGCGATAGACGAGGTCGGTCGCATTCCGGACTCCGCCGCCGACGCGGCCAACAGGAAGCAGCAGGAGGAACGTAAGAACCTTCCGAACAAGCTCTACAAGGACGCGGTCATCGACCTGATTAAGTTGAAGCCCCCGTCCGAGATAGTGCGCAAGGCTCTTACTACCCTCAGGGACGCCGCCCTCTCCGAGACGGTGGTAGGCGACGGCCAGGCCGCGGCCCGCGAGCACCAGAAACGACTGCTCCACGAGAAGCTCGACGCCTTCCTGGACAAGCGCTTCGACCTGAAGCGCTTGTCGGTGATCCCGACCGAGATGCCGCCCAACGGCCCGGTGATCAAGGCCAATTGACGGCCCGGTCGGGTTCGACGCGCATCGACGTTGGATCCGGCCTGCACCTCCTCGGCTGTCGATCGAGCCTTCCTCAATCGTCCACCTTAAAGGCCTTCAGCAGCGGCTTCATCATCGATCTCCGGGCCTAGACGAAGCCCGGCGCGGGTCTTGGCGATGAGGTGTGCCCGGTAGAAGGTCATCGCGCGCTCGATCGCTTCGACATCCGCGATGGTGTCGGCCTTCGGCTGGGTGCCGAATACCACCCGTGCTTCCGGGCTCGGCGGCCGTCCCTTGGTGCGCCGTGCCGGTTCCTCGATAGGAGCGGGAGCCGGATCGGGAACGGCGGTAGGAGCAGACGGTATGATGGTCTCCGCAAGCGCCGTCAGATCTACGGCCGCATCCGGCGGGGGCGGTTTCGGGGCAGGAGGCCGCTTCGCAAAGGTTGCCATGCTTGCGCTCGTTAGATCGTGTGAGTTTCTACTTACAGGCCGGCGCAGTCGATAATCGCTTGCACCAGGGCATCGGCGCGTTCGCTCAAGCCCTTGAAGCAGACTTCGCTAACCGCCTGCCCCTCATTCTGAGCTTGCCGATATGCGGGCCGCTCCAGGAGCGCGCCGGCCAGCACATCATAGCCGGCCTCCCCCATGTAGCTCCGGGCGAAGGCTTCCTCCGCTTCAGCCCCGACTCGCACGAGGGCCACGGCCAGCTTCGATCGAGGTATGCCGGCACGAACCAAGCTGTTGAATATGATCGCGGCCGGTTCCAGATCATCCACCGACGTGCTGGATGGTTGCACGATCAACGCAGCGCCCTTCGCTATCTCTAGTGCTCTGACGCCGACAAAGCGTACACAAGGCAGCGCCGTTTTCGCAGCGACAGCAGCGAGTTAGCGGACGGGCTCGTGCTGCGTTCGTCGGCGTCTGTGCACTAGCGTCCCCGCCGACGCGCGGGCTGGACCGTCTATGATCATGAGATCGAAGTGGGCGGCGGCCTTGAAGGCGTCTGCCGCCGTCCGGAACGGCTCCACGGGGACCACCGGCTCCAAGCTGGCCGCCATTCGGCGCCGCGCCCAGTTCGTCGCGGTACCCTGCTCATGGTCCAGGTCCGCGAATTTTGACGGACAAGCCGCCGGCCGCGGCCTCGCGCGCCAGGCTACACCGTAGCGGTGGGTGTTCGTCAGTTGAACCGGGTTTCCTCAAGCCACGCGTCGAAGACCGGCGGGGTCAGGCGGTCCTTGAGGATATCGATATACGAAAGTCGGATCGCAGGAAGATCTTCTTTCAGGATGAGGAACCTTTGCAGGTAGAGGCTTGGTTCGATCGGCGAGAAAGCCTTCGACATGAAGACCGACCAGTCCAGCTTAGAGATGCTACTTTGCTTGACAGCCAGAGTGAGTTTCATGGCCGTCCGGTGGACATTCGGCAGGAATAAAATATCGTAGAGTTCTGACGCATTGGGCTTACCGCGGTAGCGCACATCGTAGACGGACGCCGCGTCCTCAATCATGTGGTTGGTCTTAAAGAATGCATGCAGGGCGCCGAGCTTTTTTGCCCAGTCCGGAGACAGGAACCTGCTAGCGACAGCCGAGGCGTTGGGTACCTCAAGCAGACTGCACCCGGGGTCGCAGTAGTAGACCCGTAGCGGGTCGTCCGCCTTCTTGTCATAGCATAGGCGGGGATCGTGTGGTTCAGACATGGCGCGACCTCTGGATGAGGTGGGAAACGCGTGGTGGTTGGTTTCAGAACGCCCGGTTGGCGTCCTTCTCCCTATCGAGGATGGCCATCCGCATGGCTTCGTTCCGGGAGCACCGGTGCCGGCCGATATAGAACGAGAGCAACCGCTCTCTCCGCGCTTCGGGCATGATTGCAAAGACGTTCCGGAATTCGAGCTCGACCTGCTGATCCTCTACGACCACCGGTACCGCGACAGGAACGGATAGCGTCACCGACGTTGGCAGGGGCACAGCGCCGGTGGCGGCCGACTGCGGGGATGGATCCGTCTTGCGCTCTCTGCTGAGAGCGTAGATGGCGAGCGCTGCGACGCAGACCACGATGATCCAGCCCATGGGGCTACTCCGACGGCGGCCCGCACGCAATGCCGGMCCGCTGATCGACGCCAAGCTATACTGTTTCAAGCTGTACGGCATGTGAATGAGCGGCAATTTCTACTGCCACGTACTGCGGTGGACGGCCTCTGCATGTAGCCACTAATTACGGGGCAACATCCCGCCTGCTGCTCTTGATGCCATAGTTTCTTTTCCCGGTAGTCTGTAGGGCTCTCAGGCCCAATCGCGGCGTACCCCTATCCGGCCTGAACCTATAGACGCTGCTCCTCCACTTCGCGGAGAACACCCCCCTATCGCCTCTCCTGGACGCTCCCAAGCAAGGCCGCTGCGAGGTTCGCCAGCCGGGTAATGCATGTTTACGGATACGCACGGCTCGATCTCCGAAAGCTTGGCTATAATGACAATGCCTTCGCTGCTGGGCAACGCCAAAGTACAAGCAGCTAATACCGGAGCAGGTTGGAATTCGGCTTTTAGAGTTGCTGCACCAGGGCGGACCAAGTGAGATAGGGCCTCTACTTTCCAGATGCATAATTTGGCTTGCTGGATGCACGATTCAGAGGCAGGCTTATCGATCTAGGGGGTATTTCCCTACAAAAAAAGGCTTACGTCACTCGAGATTGGGCTTTGTGGGAGTTCAAGATGTGATAGATTGCATTGTTGTACAGACGACTATGTTGTGGACGATGTCAAACGACGTCTTTGCTATCGTAGACACACAAGAGTTGCCGGGTGCGGCGTGGGACCGCGCCCGGCTATCGTGGAATTGCGCTTCGGGATGAGTTCAAGAAGTCTATCTGTTCCACGATGGGCAATGCATCGCCCCGAACGAGGCGAGCACGCTGCGATATCTTTTCGAGGGCAGGCGTTTTAGCTCGGCCAGGGCAGCGCCGTTGGCCGCAGGGTCGGTCTCGGCCTGCCGTAGGGCTTCGCATAAGTCGGCAGCGACAGGGCCACCGAGAACGCGTGCCAGGGCCTGGAGTGCGCGAAGGCGGCCAATGCGCTCGATCGCGTCGAGGCCCCAGGCCCACGGTCCCCATTGATCTGGTGACGGAATAGGATTCGTTTCAGGCATTGTCGGTGGTGATCGGAGAGGGGGAGGGCGTTCCACAGGGCTTGGCCTATCGGAACATTCCAGGGTGGCTCGAAAGCCTTTCCACATAAGTGGTATTGAGTTTTGGAACGAGCCGTGTTCCAACGTCTAAGACGCTAGTGGAATGAATCGGCCCCGGATTTCACGCCATGCTCATCGGCTACGCCCGCACCAGCACCCTTGAGCAGGAAGCCGGCCTTGAGGCTCAGGTTCGGGACCTGAAGGCCCTCGGATGCGAGAAGCTGTTTCAGGAACAGGTCAGCTCGGTCGGCACCCGCAAGGCGCTCGAGTCCGCGCTGGAATTCTGCCGCGAGGGTGACACGCTGGTTGTGACGAAGCTCGACAGGTTGGCGCGGTCGGTCGTCCACCTGGGCAAGATCATCGAAGCGCTTGAGGCCAAGGGCGTGGCCCTGCGGATCGTCAACCTCGGCGTCGATACCAGCACACCCACGGGCAAGCTGATGCTCAACGTTCTCGGTGGCGTGGCTCAGTTCGAGCGTGAGATGATGTTAGAGCGCCAGCGCGAGGGTATCGCCAAGGCGAAGTCAGAAGGCGCCTACAAGGGCCGCAAGCCCACCGCGCGGGCGAAGTCAGACGAGATCAAGGCCCTGTCCGCACAGGGGGTGAGCATGGCCAAGATCGCCGCACAGCTCGGCATCGGCGTCGGCAGCGTCCACCGGGCATTGAAGGCAGCGGCGTAGTAGGTTGGCAGGGCCGGCGCGCATCCCATGGACCGGCCCCGCCATCACGACAGGGGAAGCCCGCTCCCGTCGTGAAACTCAATCGTCCGTGTCGAGACCTTCAGCGGCCAGGGCCGCAGCAAGGGCCTTCGGGGGCCTTCCGCGACCGCGCTTCACGGGCTCCTCGGGAATGGTGGTGAGGGCGGCCACGGGCGCAGCAGCCTTCACAGCGGGCGCCACAGGCACCGGCCGGGTCTCGTGCATCTCGGCCTCTAGCGCCTCTAGATCCCGCCCTGCGGCTTCGTAATCAGCCCGCAAGGCGGCGCTGTGCTTGGCCTGGAACTCGGCCTTCGTGGCGGTGGGCGTGATCGGCGCCAGCGGATCGGACCCCCATCCCTGCGACGCGATGAATTCACGCAGCGCAGCGGCTTTCTGCGGGTGCATGGCGGCCGGGCGGCCCGTGATCGGGCAGGCAGCCGGATCGTTCAAAGCGTGCCATTCCATGGAGCCACGGCCCTCAGCCTCGTGCAGGGCGGCACCGGCGGCACGCACGCGGCGGATGGCAACGAGACGCGGATCGGCATCGCTCTCTCGCCATGCGTCGCGGCGACGCTCTGCCTCGGCACGGCGGGTGGTCCAGCCAGAGGAGGTGAGGGGCACAGGGGCCGCGCGGTGGAGCGGGGATGAGGCGGTCATTTCGTCAGTCCGAGAGATTTCATAAGAGCGGCACGGGCGGCAGGATTGGCCTTCGCGGCTGCCATGGCGGCGGAAACGGTGTCAGGCTTGGCCGTGATGTGCTTCGTGGCGTGCTGCCACGGGTCCGGCATCCGCGCGGTGGCGGGCTTGGAGGGCTCCACGGCTGCGGCGGTCTCGGCGGCTGGCTTCCGCAGCAAGTCGGGCTCGGCCTTTTCCAGGCGACGGAGCCATTCTGCGGTCGATGTCGAGCCGTCGAGGAAGCCCACGGTGCCGGTCTGCGGGTTCAGGACCATGTTGGCCTCGAGTCGCCACCGGAGGCGTTCGGCAGCCTCCTCGGGCAGGTTCTGAGCGRCCAGTGCAACGTGTGCGCGGGCGGAAGCGTAGGGATCACTCATTGGTCGGGGTCTCGATGGTGGCGGCTTTGCGGGCGGCAGCGCGTGCGATGGCGGCGCGTGACCGGCGGCCTCGATGCGTGCGGCGG
This sequence comes from Methylobacterium sp. P3_A11, assembly GCF_056403155.1. Lineage (NCBI taxonomy): Bacteria > Pseudomonadati > Pseudomonadota > Alphaproteobacteria > Hyphomicrobiales > Methylobacteriaceae > Methylobacterium > Methylobacterium sp. P3_A11. The sequence goes on along the minus strand of NZ_JBFUGA010000004.1, from coordinate 18,560 downwards.
TGGGGCTGGTTAGGATCGGTGACGACTCGGCCCGTGCCGAATGCGTGGACGATCTGATCAGCAAGCCAGGAACTGGCGGTCATTCCCGCGCGGGCGGCCATGGTCTCGACGGTGCCGGCAACGGGTTCGGGCAAGTCCAGAACGATCACGCCACGGCCTCGGCGGCAGCGGCGCTCGCCTTCTCCTCACGGAGGCGTTGGCGGATCATGCGGCGCAGGAACGTGGATCGGGACATGTCTTCGCGCATAGCGATGGCGTCCAGAGCGAGCACATCGCGCGCACTGAGAACCGTCGCTACGCGTTGTGACGCGAGCGGTCGGGTAGACATTGGTTTTCCTTAGGTAGAGAGGGGCRTCTGTCGTCAGACTGGACGCGATAGCGGCGAGGGTTAGAAATCATCCCGCCGGGAACCTGCCATCCTCAACGCGAGGACATGGCAATGTAATGCTAGCACTATGCACGCCGGCAAGACCTGAGTCAAGTCAGACACGATTGGCTACGAAATTTCCGCAGCGTATACACTTGTCGTCTGCCGGGTGTCGGAAAATGTCAATAGGGCAACGATCGCACGCCCGTCATCATCAGTCCGTGTCCAGTCTCGACGCCGTATAGGCTCCCCGTTCATCTCGTGAGGAGCCGCCCCACGCGGCGACAAGCGATGGCTCCGACCGTTCGTCTGATCACTGGACCCGGTGGGAGCCGTAGCGTCTGCGGTCGCAGATGCGGAGGGTCCTGTGCACCACGTCAGGGTCGTGCTTGTCCTGGCCGTTGGGATCGCTTTCGGGAGGATGAGGTTGATAGCGGCCGCAGTGCCAGGGACAGGGCCGTCGAGCGCGACGTGATCGGGGAAGGGCCGCTGCTGCTGATAATCACTTCCCCGAGCAGCGTCCTTTAGAAGCCCACTGCACGCCCGAAGTCGGCCCATGCCTCATCAGCACGTACCTTAGACTCGAGGTCCGTCATGATCCCGCGGGGCTCATGCGGTGAGGTCAGGCGCTGGTGGCCATAGACGTACGAGGCGCGGTTCTGGTCGATGTAGGCGTGCCAGCGAGCCACCTTCTCGGCCCCCGCGATCATTGCTTCCGTGTCAGGGATCGAGCGTAGACGGGCCATGGCGTCGAGGTTGGCTTGTAGGTCTGCGGATGCAGTCTGAAACCGGCTATCGGTGAGAGGGCTATCGGTGTCGGTATCCTGCTTGAAACTACAGCAAAACGCAGGATTTTCGGCGCTCTTATCGCTCTCATCTTCACTCTCATGCGGCGGGCTGACGCCCCCCGCAGACAGCAGTTCGGCCGTGTTGCCCTCGCTCTGGAATGCAGGATTTTCGGCGCTCTTATCGCTCTCATTTCGTCCGGGTCGGGGATCATATCCGCCGATGTAAGCGAGATCGCCGGCCGCGAGTTGAGCCTCAAGCTGCTCCGTGGTCAGGTCCTTACACAGGCGCCATGCGTGGCTGATGCTGTAGTCCAAGCGCGCCGCGAACCTATGCACGGCCTCGGTCTTGCCGGGCTTGCGCTCGCGCTGCCAACGCTTAGGCCTAGGCAGCCTAGCGGCCTTCTCGGCTGCTTTCCTGGCCTTCTCTGCCCGCTTCGCCATGATCTTGCGGCGGCGCTCCCGCCACGCGTCGAATTCGGCCTCTGACTTGTCGCGCTCGTAGGTGCGCACCGTCTCGGTGGTCACGCCCAGTTCGCGGGCCATGGCCTTGCGCTCGGTGGTGGTGAACCGATCCGTGCCCGGCCCGTCCGGCACGACGCGCACGACGACACAGCCCGGATGATAGTCGGGCAGGCCGGTGTATGGGCTGCGCTTCTGCCCTTGCTTCTTGGGAAACAGTGCCTTGCGGCGCTCCTTCGTCTTGTTGAAGGCCCGCGCTGCATCGGCCGTATCGAACAGCGGCGTGTGCGCGATGACGTTGAGCTTGCCGGCTTTTCTTGCCTTCTCAGAGGCAGCATCGTTCTTGCGGTTATTGTCCTCGATCTCGGTCGCTGCGAGGTACCAGAGGAAATCGACGGCATCCGGGGTGAGCCCGAACACGGCGGCGATCTCATTTATCCGTTCGTGGTCGGTCTTACCGAGTTCGCCGTTGAGGTCGGACAGCTCCGCAACTGCGAAGGTGTAGAGCTTCAGGCATTCGTTGTGAGCATCCAGCGATATGCCGGCCCGCCACAGCACGCGCATGGCCGACAGGATGTAGGGTAGGTCGCCGCGCCGCTTGGCCTTGGCCTTGGCTGCCTTGACCGGAGTCGAAGCGATTACCTGACCAAAGTCAGAGATTTCCCCTTGCGCGAGCGGCTTAGCATCGTTATAACGTTCGTTGTGGAAGTGATACATTCAGTTTGATCCGACCCCCGTTCGCGCTGAGCAGACCTGCCGGGACGCAAGCGCAGCGGGGGTTGTTGGCCTTCTTCAAATTGGTTTTGACGAAAGAGGCACGGACAGTCAGGAAATTTTCGTTGCCCTTCCTGATCATGTCCGCTATCCCCTAATGATGCCCGATCTATGGGCGTTGCATCGCGTGCATAGCACAGATTCCATTGACTCCGCAAATCAGCGGGGTCTGAAAACGTGCGCCCATTTACGAGGGCGTAAATAGATTATCAGCGTCAGTTATTCGATTTATCAGAACCCTGTTTTCCGAGCGGAAATGGGGATTTTGGCATGTGGTATACCAAATACCAGCCTTTTGCGGTTCGGGGCGACGACATACGTCAAGTGACAGCTACTAAGCGAGGCCGTATGTCGACGCAGAGCGGTCCGGCGGATACGGTCATGGGTGAGCTGCTATTGTACGGTGGTCTAGGGCTCGGCGGCTTCACGTTGCTGCGCAAGACACAGAACCAAGAAACCCTTGCTGCCGCTGCTCTCGTGATGGTCGGGATCGGCTTGTTCCTGCTCAAACAGGGCTGACAAGCCACAGACCAGATCGTCCTCAATTACCGCTCAAAGCCCCCGTCCCGTTGAGGTCCCCCGGTATGGGGATCTCAAACCCTGGTCTCGTTCATGGTCCGTTCTAGATCCTCGATCATCATTTGATCGGACAGGATAGGCCATGGCGGGTCGCGGCATCTTCGTTCGAGCCGAGGAGGTGGCGTTCCTCGAGGAGGCTGCTCGGTGGCGGCGGCAGTGCGTCGAAGTGCTGTCCAGGGCAAAACCTCAGGGGCAGCTCTACGTGGCTGTCTCCCGCATCGTGGACGGCATCGACGACGTAGCAGAGGTGGTCACAGGGGATCGGCGGCGGTTCTTCCAGAAGGACATGACTACGCCAGGGGAGACCCTGCCGCCCGTATGGTGGAGAACCGTCGAATAGTAGCCCACCACGGGACTTTGCGGTCGCGGCGGCTTTCGTGGAGCGGCCCAAGGCGCAATTGAGGGGTTTGTCGAGCACCTTCCCCGATCCAACTGGTTCCAGAAATTCTGAGCCGACGATGTGGTTCCAAGTCGACCCTGGCTGACTCCCGAGGAGCGGCTTCACGTCCCACTGTAGGTGCCGGCCGTAACCGACTGCCAGACAGAGTTATTCGGCGTTCGCCAATTTAAGAGTGGGATCGGCTGAAAACTTAGCCGGTGTCCCTCGTGATTCGGTCTATTCGGCCGCCACCATTTCGGCCTGGATCGCGGCCAGGGCACGTGCCTTGGCGGCTTTTTCGCGGAGTTCATCCACAAGCAGCGCCAGTTCCGTCGCCGACATCTCCGACAGCGGACGATCGGCCCCGGTGGGCTTGTAAGCGGCGATCCGGGACAGCGGCGCGTGACGGCGCAACACGTGGTCGCGGCAGCGGGTGAGCAAGGCGGCGCCCTCGATGAGGTTCGCCTCAAGCTCCTCGACATCGCCCGGCTCAACATCCCAGAGCGGAAATTCGTTCGAGACCGGCGGGGCGAACACGAAGCGCACGGGCTTGGGCCTGGGCTGACGGTGGGGCATGTGAATGTATCTCTCTCTGATCATGGTGAGGGGGTGGAGCTGGATAGGCCGCAGGATCGCGTAGGAGCGTCACAGGCGGCGTTTGTGAGTTTCGGAAGGTGAGGATTTGCTAGGACGATGCCGGGGAGGGTTCAGACCGTTGTGGCGGCCATCGTCTCAGTCATAGGCGCGTGGTTGCTCCTGAGCGTGACCACCTTCGCCCTCTCTCTGTTCTACCCGGTGAGCAACATCTTCGCGTTCCGCCTTGCGGGTCCCGGCGCCAAGCTGTTCGCATTCTTCATCCCCGCAGCGATCACCGGATTTGCCAGCGGCCTAATCGCCACGTGGCTGACGCTCCGCACACTGCGACGCTCGTCACCGCGTGGAGTGGCGTGGGTGGTCACAGCCTATTTCGTCGTCATCTCATCGCTCGGCATGGCCATCATGGGGAGTGACGCGATGCAGGACCTGCTGGCCTACCTCTCGCTCACGCGTGCAATCGCCGTCGCAGGCAGCGCGTGGTTTGCAGCCCGGCTGGTTGAGCGCGACCGCGTAGCAAAGACGTTCTGAACGCCTAGACGGCGGGGCACAGGACCGGTACACAAATGGGCGCCGGGCGCTCGATCGTCCTGAACAAAATCAATACGTTAGGCGAATTCCAGGCGAGTCCTTTCCTGGGCACCAAATGCCTGACAGCAGCCCGCCAACGCATTGGCGGGCTTTGTTGTGTCTAGGGTGCGGAATTCCTGGGCCGAGGGCGCGGGAGTTCTTCGTGCATCACGGGCCATCCGAGCCCGGTTGACCGTCCGCGTGCCGGTTGCGCTGTCCCCACTGCCCTCGGCCCAGCCGAACACGGTGTTGCACTGCGCCTCTTTCGGCCCGTCCTCGGCCGCACGGCGCGCCCCGGCCCTCCACGGCCCGTGGGCCGAACCCGGCCAGCGGGCCTCGAACCGCGCCCGCCCTGCCTCGGCCCCGGCGCGGAAGCTCGCCGCATTGTTCCGGCCGGACAGGCGCGACGCGCCATGGGTGGGGTCGGACGGCACCAGGCGGCGCGCCAGTCCAGCCGCCGATACGCGATGACGCCGCGGGCTGAAGCCGCCGATCCCCGATCCGCCGGATCGGGACGATAACGCCACAGGGCTGGACCTTTGAGATCTGCGGCCTGTTCTCCTCTTAGATCTGTTCCAGGACTTGCGAAGCACACCCTTGGCGGAGAGACATTCCACCCAGAATGGGCAGCACAACTCGGCACATCGACCGATCTATTTCGCATCGATCGGAAGCGTCGGATTGATGCTCGCGGCCCTCGCGGTCGTGATGGCCAATTCGCCGTCGACAGGCAGGGCGCTCGCGACGGGCGCACCGGTGATCGCGAGGGCAACGATCCCGGCACCCTTCCCCGGACCGATCGGCTGATAGGGACGCTTTGTCGATCAGACCAGTGTGCAGATGGTCATTCACCGCGAAGCGCACGGCCTTCGGCGAGGTTCAGCGGCCGCAGCGGGTCGAAGGGTTGGAGCGCGGCCAGGATCGCCGGGGTACTCGGCCCTGCATCGGCGACACTGTCATCGCGCAGCGACGAACGACATATAGCGCCGTCCGATTGATGTGAGCACCGATGGATTAAGGATGCGCCCGCATCGAAAGCCCGAGAATTAAATTCAGATCCATGAAAATAAACACTGCTTAATTACTTACCGCACATCATGAATACCCGTGGCTCGTGTCGCCCATATTCGAAAAAATTACCGGATCAGCTCTCAAATGTCTGAATTCGAGCCGACATGCAGCTCCTGTGGCGAGTTCATGCAGGAAGGGCGCCTCAACGTCAAACAACAGACGTTCCCGATCGAATGGGTCGAGATCATTCCTGGATTGAACGGCCCGCAAGGGAAAAACGTTTTTGGATGGGGACCCGACGCTCAGGCGTCGAAAATCGAGCGCGAAAAGCTCGAGAATAGCCGGAGACCCGTTTCGGCTTGGCGCTGTGTTCGATGCGGCAGGCTCGAACTTCGTGCTATATAGAGCGCAAAGACTAGAGAAGTCCTGTCAAAATCGCGCGGCCGAACGATCTCGTCGATTCCTTCAGGACGTGGCCTGCACTTTCGACCCGTCCGGCATCAGCTTCGCTTGGCTCACACCCTAGTCGGACCCGATTGCGGGCCGCCGGCATACGCAAATCCCAACTGGCGTGGCCCGCCGTGYGCGGGCGCGTCGCACCGGTTTGGTGGCAAGCGTCAGGCCGCCGGCGCGACCTCCTGAACCGGCGCCTGAAGGTGGTGCGATCCGCCAGGGATCGCGGCTGGACCGTTCCGGACCGGGCGACCTCAGGCGGATTCAAGTGCGGCGTCGAACGCAGGCCCCCGGTGACGGGATATAGGCTCAGCCCGTCTCAGGTATGGGCTGAATGTGCAAATTCTGGTTTCCCGCACATCCGCCGAGCCCCTACGCGCCCAGCCCTCCGACGCACAGGTACTTCGTGTTCAGGTAATCCTCGATGCCCTGGTACGAGCCCTCGCGGCCGAGGCCGGATTCCTTCACGCCGCCGAAGGGCGCCACCTCGGTGGTGATGATCCCCTCGTTGATCCCGACCATGCCGTATTCCAGCGCCTCCGCGACCCGGAAGGTGCGGCCGAGGTCGCGGGTGTAGAAGTAGCAGGCCAGCCCGTACTCGGTGTCGTTGGCCATGCGGATCGCCTCCGCCTCGTCGCGGAAGCGGAACAGCGGCGCCAGCGGCCCGAAGGTCTCCTCCCGGGCCACCGCCATGGCGGGGGTGGCGCCGGTGATCACCGTCGGCTCGAAGAACTGGCCGCCCAGCGCGTGGCGGTGGCCGCCCGCGATCACCCGGCCGCCCTTCTCGACGGCGTCGCGGATATGCGCCTCGGTCTTCTCCACCGCGGCCATGTCGATCAGCGGCCCCTGCGCGACGCCGTCCTCGACGCCGTTGCCGACCTTCAGGCGGTTGACCGCCTCGGCCATCCTCTCCGCGAAGGCGTCGTAGATCCCGTCCTGCACGAGGAAGCGGTTGGTGCAGATGCAGGTCTGGCCGGAATTGCGGTACTTGGCGAGCATCGCGCCGGCGACCGCCCTGTCGAGGTCGGCGTCGTCGAACACGATGAAGGGCGCGTTGCCGCCCAGCTCCATCGAGACCTTCTTCACCGTGCCTGCTGCCTGCTCCAGCAGCACCTTGCCGACCTCGGTCGAGCCCGTGAAGGTGATCTTCTTGACGAGCGGGTTGCCGGTCATCTCGGCGCCGATCGCCCGGGCCGAGCCGGTGAGGATCGAGACCGTGCCGGCCGGGAAGCCGGCGCGCTCGCACAGCACGCCCCAGGCGAGGCCCGAGAGCGGGGTCTGCGAGGCGGGCTTGATCACGATCGGGCAGCCGGCGGCGAGCGCCGGGGCGATCTTGCGGGCGATCATCGAGGACGGGAAGTTCCACGGCGTGATCGCCGCCACGACGCCGACCGGCTCCTTGGTGACGAGGATCTTGCGGTCGCCCCAGGGGGAGGGGATCACGTCGCCGTAGACGCGGCGCGCTTCTTCCGCGAACCACAGCACGTAGGCCGCCGACATGGCGACCTCGCCGCGGGACTCGGTCAGCGACTTGCCCTGCTCGGCGGTGAGGATCTGAGCCAGATCCTCCTGGTGCTCGGTCACCAGGGCGGCGAGCTTGCGCAGAAGCACGGCGCGCTCGTTGGCGGTCCTGGCGCGCCAGGCCGGATAGGCCGCGTGAGCGGCCTTGATCGCCTGGCGGGTCTCGTCGGCGCCGGCATTCGGCACCCGGGCGATCAGCGCGCCGGTCGCCGGGTTGGTGACGTCGATGCTGCCGGAACCGGCCTTCGACCATGCGCCGCCGATCAGGCAGGCATCGACCAGCAGGGCGCGGTCCTTCAGGGAGGGGGTCTCGAACTCAGGCATCCAACGGTTCCTTCGGCGGCCGCGGCATGTCGGACTGGGACAGGCCGGGCCGCGGCTTGAGAGGCACGCTCTGGGCCGTATTCCTCGCCTGCGCCTCGGCTTTTGTCTCGAAGACATGGGGAGCCAGGTCGCGGCTCGCCAACGAGGCGCCGAGTTTCAATCGCAAGAACGCGCTCGTGGTATACCGGGACGCGGTCTCGTAATAGCGGTTTTCGAGATAGGCGATCGCCGAGAAGTAGGCGTCGCTCACCGTCGGATCGATCTCGAACCCGTCGTAATTGGCGATCAGGTGGACCTTGCGGCCGATCTCCTGGCAGGCGCGCTCGTATTCGCGGCGCACCAGCTCGACGTCGTCGATGGTCCGGACCTGGAAACCCTCGAGGTTCGAGAACAGGATGTTGCGCTCCGGGTCATAGCTGATCCGCTCCGACAGCGAGAGGCCCAGCAGCCAGGGCTCCAGCGCCATGACGGACTCGCGGAACAGGCGCGGATCCATCGGCTTTGGGTCCTGCACGATCGGCGTGAAGCCCATCTGGCCCAGGATGTCGCGCGCGATGTCGATGCCGGGCGCGACCTCGACCAGCTCCATGCCGGCCCGCGTCCGCCGGAACACGCAGCGCTCGGTCACGTAGAGCACCGGCTGGCCGCGCTCGGCCGCGTAGGCCCCCGAGAAGGTCACCTGTTCCACCGCGGCGATGAACTTTTGGGAGCGGCCCTCGGCGAGGATGCGGATGCCGCCATCCTGCACCGCCACCTTGAGGCCGTCGGCCGTGAAGGTGCCGGCGAAGACGAGGCTCTTGGCGTTCTGCGAGATGTTGATGAACCCGCCCGCGCCCGCGAGCCTCTTGCCGAACCGGCTGACGTTGACGTTGCCCTCGGCGTCGCACTGGGCGAGGCCCAGGCAGGCGAGATCGAGGCCGCCGCCGTCGTAGAAGTCGAACTGCTGGTTCTGGTGCAGCACGGCGGCCGGGTTGAGTGCCGCACCGAAATCGAGCCCGCCCTGCGGCAGGCCGCCGATCACGCCGGGCTCGGCGGTCAGCGTCAGGTACTTCAGCACCCGCTCCTCGGCGGCGACCGCCGCGACGCCCTCGGGCATGCCGATGCCGAGATTGACCACGCCGCCGGGCGGCAGCTCGAAGGCGCAGCGCCGGGCGATGACCTTGCGGGTATCGAGCGCCATCGGGGCGATCCGGTCGAGCGGCACCCGCTGGCGGCCCGTGAAGGCGTGGTTGTAGGGCGTGCCGTAGGTCTGGCGGTGATTCTCGGGCTGGCTCAGGACCACGCAATCGACCAGCACGCCGGGCACCTGCACCTCGCGCGGGTTGAGGGACCCGGCCTCGGCCAGTCGCTCGACCTGCGCGATGACGAAGCCGCCCGAGTTCTTCGCCGCCATGGCGGCGGCGAGGTTGTCGAGGGTGAGCGCTTCGCGCTCCATGGTGATGTTGCCGGCGGGGTCGGCCGTGGTGCCGCGGATCAGCGCGACGTTCACCGGGAAGGCCTTGTAGTGGAGCCAGGATTCGCCGCCGAGTTCGACCACGCTGACGAGGTCCTCCTGCGTCACGGCGTTGAGCTTGCCACCCTCCAGGCGCGGATCGACGAAGGTGCGCAGGCCGACCTTGGTGATGTGGCCGGGGGTGTGGGCGGCGATCTCCCGGTAGAGGTGCGAGACCACGCCGAGCGGCAGGTTGTAGGCCTCGATCAGGCCCTCGACCGCCATCGCGCCGAGCTTGGGCACGAGCGCCCAGTGGCCGCCGACGACGCGGCGGACGAGGCCCGGAAGGGCCAATTGGTTGAGGCCGCGCTCCTTGCCGTCGCCGGGGGCGGCGGCGAACATCAGCCCGAGCCCGTGCGGGCCGGCGCCGGATGAGAAGCGCCGGGCCAGCGCCAGGATCAGCTCGTCGGGGGTGCCGATGCCCACGAACCCGGAGACGGCCACCATGTCGCCGTCCTGCAGGATGGCGACCGCCTCGTCGGCGCTGACGATCTTGTTCTTCAGGCTGCCCATGGGGTGGTCCTCGGCGCCCGGGATACGGCTGGAACGGCTCGGCGCGTCGCACACAAACCTGTGCGGGCTGCGCTATTGACGGAGCGGAGTGGGACAACGGCGCCGGCGCTTGAGCGCGACGAGCCCCCTCTCCCGTGCGGGAGAGGGTTGGGGTGAGGGACTAAGCGCGTCAGGATGGAGCACGCCCTCGAAGCGCCGTCGGGTTGCACCTTCTCCGGACAGACCTGATCCCTCACCCTGTCCCTCTCCCGCACGGGAGAGGGGACCCGCGCTTCATCCTGCCGCCGCGGCGTGGCGCACGATGTGTGTCTCCGGCAGCCGGCCCCGCGACGGGGGTAGGGGAGGGGCGTCGCGTTGTGCGAGAGCCTTCGCGCGACCATCCTACCCCCGCTGGCCGAGCCAGTCGGCGATGCCCGACCCCAGCAACTTCTGCGCCTTGCCGCCGACGAAAACCCCGACATGGCCGCCGGGCAGCCCCATCTCGGTGTAATCGGTGGTGCCGATCTTATCTTTCAGCGCCTGCGAGGTGGCGGGCGGGATGATGTGGTCGTCCTGGGCGAACACGTTCAGCACCGGGCAGGTGATGGCCTTCAGATCCACCCTCCGGCCGCCGAGCTCGAAGGCGCTCTGGACCAGCTTGTTGTCCTGGTAGAGGTCTTTCAGCCACTGCTTGGCCGCCTCGCCGGGATGGTCCGGCCGGTCGGCGATCCACTTCTCCATCCGCAAAAAATTCAAAAACTTCTTCTTGTCGTCGAGGGCGTCCAGCAGGTCGAGGTTGTACTTCGTCATGGTGCGCATCGGCGTCATCATGGAGAAGACCGAGCCCATGAAGGCGCCGGGCAGGGAGCCCTGCGCATCGATCATCCGGTCCACGTCCTCGGGCGTGAGCGAGCGGGTCCAGACGTTGATGAAGCCGTGGCCGGCGCGGGCATCCTGGGCATCGGCGTGGAAGTCGATCGGCGTGATGGTCAGGACCATCGCGTTGACGGTCTCGGGGTAGAGCGCCGCGTAGCAGGTGGTGAAGACGCCGCCCTCGCAGATGCCGAGCAGGCTGATTTTCTCCCGCCCTGCCGCCTCCTGGATGAAGGCGACGCACTCGGCGAGGTAGCCGTCCACGTAGTCGTCGATGGTGACGTAGCGGTCGGCCCGGCCCGGATTGCCCCAGTCGACCACGTAGAGGTCGAGGCCGAGATTCAGGAGGTTGCGGACGAGCGAGCGGTCCTCCTGCAGGTCGGCCATCGTGTAGCGGCCGATCAGCCCGTAGACGATCAGCACCGGCGGCAGGCCCTTGCTCTCGGCGAGCGGCCGGTAGCGGTAGAGCCGGACCTTGTCCTGGCTCCAGACCAAGTCCTTCGGCGTGGTGGCGATCGCGACATCCGCGTCGCGGACCTCCGAGAACAGCTTGGCGCCGGCGCTGATGCGCTGGCCGAGGGTGCCGATCTCGGCCAGCATCTCGGCCGGGGTGAGGGCGAGCGGCGCGGCCGGCGCCTGCAGGCTCTCCGGTTTGGGGCACTCCTGATCAGCCATGGGCTTCCTCCGCGGGGCGCGCGCCGTCCGCCTTGGCTCGGGCCGCGCGGCGCTCGCGGCGAAGCGCCCGCACCTCGCGGCGCAGCTCGGTCAGGCTCTTGTGGACATCGTCGAGCTCGGCCCGGGTCGGCTGGCCGTAGAATTCGGACAGGTAGGCTGCCACGTCCTGCTGGGCGAGGCGAAGGTCGGTGGAGGCCCGCAGCACCGCCCGCTGCGAGGTCAGGAATGTCTCCGAGCGCTGGACCTCCAGCAGGACCGCGTTGGCGGTCTCGATCCAGCGGGTCATCATGTCCCGGGCGGAGGCGAAGCTCTCGCCGCGCTCGGCGCGGGCATTGGCCTCCTGGGCGAAGGTCCCGGCCGCCCGCGTCCAGGCCTCCAGCATCACGGCCTGATGCTCGCTCTGTGCCCGCCGCAGGCTCGCCCAGGCGGTGAACAGGGCCGCGTAGCGCCGCTCGGTCTGCCACAGGTCGGCGAGTTGCGGACCCTCGGCCATGCGGGTGAGGGCGGCGTCGAACTCGCCCGAACCGCCGAGCCAGGCCTGGGGATCGAAGATCCGGGCCAGCACCGCCCCGGCGGTCGGGTTCGGCGCGCCGGGGCCGCCCTGGAGGGATTTCGCGAGGGTCTGCGAAAGGGCGGTGGCGGAAGTCCAGGCCTCGGTGAGCTTGGCCTGCGCCGTGGCGAGGCCGGCGAGATCGGTGGTCGGAAAGGTCGGCCAGCCGAAGCCGGGGGCGGCCTGTCCGGCGCCGGGGGTGAGGAAGCCCGCGCCGGCCCGGGTCCAGAACTCGCCCATCGCCCGGAACGCGTCGAACTGGTCCATGCTGGCGTTTCTCCTCATGGCCCCGAGGCTGAAAACGCCGCCTCCGTCTTTGCGAGCGGAGCGACGCAATCCAGTCGCGCCACGTCTGACAACCTCGCGCGACCCTGGGTCACTTCGCTGCGCTCGTGATGACGGAGCCGGCGACCCGTCTTCACGCCGCCGGGCGCGCGTCCCCGAGGGCCTGGGCGTAGATCGCGAAGGCGTCGTCGTAGGTGACCTCGCGCGGGTTGTTCACGAGGAGCCGCGTCTGCTTCATCGCGTCGGACGCCATGCGCTCCAGGTCCTGCCGGGCGACGCCGACCTCGGCGAGGGACGCCGGCACCTTGCAGTCCCGGCAGATCGCGTCGAGGCTCTCCACGAACCGGGCGGCGGCCTGGGCCGGGGGCAGATCTGCGGCCGCGGGATCGAGGATCGGCGCCAGCTCGGCGTAGAGCCCCTCCGCGTGGGAGAGGTTGAAGCGCATCACCCCCATCAGCACCAGGGCGTTCGAGAGCCCGTGCGGAACGTGGAAGATCGCGCCCACCGGATAGGCCAGGGCGTGAACCGCCGCGACCGGCGCGTTGGCGAAGGCCATGCCGGCCAGCATCGAGCCGAGCAGCATGCCGGAGCGCGCCTCGAGGTTCTTGCCGTCCGTGCAGGCTGTGCGGATGTTGGCCGAGAGCAGCGCCAGGGCCTGCTTGGCGAGCTGGTCGGAGATCGGGTTCTTCTTGTTCTTGCTGGTGAAGGCCTCGATCGCGTGGACCATGGCGTCGATGCCGGTGGCCGCCGTGACGTGCGACGGCAGGCCGAGGGTCAGTTCCGGGTCGAGCACCGCCCAGTCGGGCAGCAATTTCGGCGCGACGACGCCCTTCTTCTCGGTGGTGGGCGTGGTGACGATCGAGATCGGCGTCACCTCCGAGCCAGTGCCGGCGGTGGTCGGCACGAGGATCAGCGGCAGCCGGTCGCCCTTGGCGAGGCCGACGCCGTAGATCGAATCCAGCGGCTCGTCCGACTTGGCGAGGTAGGCCACGAGCTTGGCGGTATCGAGTGCCGAGCCGCCGCCGATCGACAGGACGAGGTCGGTCCCGAGGTCCCGGGCGCGCTGGGCCGCTGCCTCGATCACCGTGGAGGGCGGGTCGGCGACCACGTCCTCGTAGACGTCGAGGGTGATTCCCGCGGCGGCCAGAGCCGCCTCGGCGGCCTGGGTCAGCCCGGCGCTGCGCACGCCCTTGTCGGTGACCAGCAGGACGCGCTTGGCCCCGAAGCTGCCGACGATGTCCGGCAGCTTCCGGGAGGCGCCCGCCTCGAACAGCACGTTCGGCGTGGTCTGGAAGGTGAACGGGTTCATCGCGCTGCCCTGTCTTGCATGCCGACCATCTGCGAAACCGAACTCACTCGGCGGGCTCGAAATCCTTCACCTTGGCGCGCAGCTCATCGACCAGCACGCGGGTGTTCTCGGAATAGTCGATCGGCACCGCGACGAGGTGGACGCCGCCCGCCGCGAAGGCCTTATCGAGGGTCGGCACGAGGTCGTTGACCGACTCGACCCGGTGGCCGGTGGCCCCGTACGACTTGGCGTAGAGCACGAAGTCCGGGTTGTTGAAGGTCATGCCGTAATCGGCGAACTTGTCGACCGCCTGCTTCCAGCGGATCATCCCGTAGGCCGAGTCGTCGAGCACCAGCACCACGAGATTGAGCTTCAACCGCACCGCGGTCTCCATCTCCTGGCTGTTCATCATGAAGCCGCCGTCGCCGCACACCGCCATGACGCGGCGGTTCGGGTAGAGCATCGCCGCCATCATGGCCGAGGGCAGGCCGGCGCCCATGGTGGCCAGCGCGTTGTCGAGGAGCAGCGTGTTGGCGACGTAGGTGCGGTAGTTCCGGGCGAACCAGATCTTGTACATCCCGTTGTCGAGGCAGACGATCCCGTCCTCGGGGATGACCCGGCGCACGTCGCGCACGAGGCGCTGCGGCGTCACCGGGAAGCGGTCCTCGCCGGCCCGGTCGGCGATGTGGCTGAGGATGTGCTCGCGCAGGTGCAGCAGCGCGCCCGCGTTCGGCAGCTTGCCGTCGAGCTTGTCGGCCAGCAGCTTCAGGGTCGGGCCGAGGTCGCCGACCACCTCGGCATCGGGGTAGTAGACCTGCTCGACGTTCGCCGGCATGTAGCTGATGTGCAGGACCTTCTGGTCGGCCTGGCCCATGAAGAAGGGCGGCTTCTCGATCGTGTCGTGGCCGATGGCGATGATCAGGTCGGCCTTGTCGATCGCCTCGTGGACGTAGTCGCGCTCCGAGAGCGCCGCGGTGCCCATGTAGAGGTCGGTCCCGCCCGCCACCGTGCCCTTGCCCATCTGGGTGGTGAAGAACGGGATGCCGGTGCGCTGCACGAAGCCGCCGAGTTCGCCCGTGGCGCGGGGGCGGCTGGCGGCGGCGCCGAGCATGACCAGCGGGCGCTTGGCCCCCAGGATCATGGCGGCGGCACGGTCGATCGCGGCCGGGTGGGCGACCGGGATGTCGATCGGATGCGAGGGCACCAGATGCGCCTCGGCCTCCTCGGCGGCGATGTCCTCGGGCAGCTCCAGAAGCACCGGCCCGGGCCGCTCCTCGGTGGCGACCCGGAAGGCGTCGCGCACGATGGTGGGAATCGAGGAGGCGGAGACGATCTGCCGGGCCATCTTGGTGATCGGCTTCATCGACGAGATCACGTCGACGATCTGGAACTTCGCCTGCCGCGAGGACAGGATGCCCTTCTGGCCGGTGATGATGATCATCGGCATCGCGCCGAGATGGGCGTAGGCGGCGCCGGTGGAGAAGTTCAGCGCGCCCGGACCCAAAGTCGAGAGGCAGACGCCGGGACGGCCGGTGAGGCGGCCGTGGGTGGCGGCCATGAAGCTCGCCGCCTGCTCGTGGCGGGTCAGGACCAGCTCGATCTTGGAATGGCGCAGCGACTCGACGACGTCGAGATTCTCCTCGCCGGGGATGCCGAAGATACGGTCCACACCCTCGTTCTCGAGGGCGGCGACGAGGAGATCTGAACCCTTGGGCATGCGAAGTCTCGCTGATGCTCGGCGCGCCTGAGGTGCCTGGGCCGTCCCCGGCCTGCGCGTCGTGAGGCCTGAAACGGCACGGTCCGGGACGGACGGGCGGCCTTAGAATACCCGATTCGTTAGAAGGCTCGCCCGTAGGGTGGTCAAGGGTGCTTCGGGCTCGATAGGTCACAGAGCCGGGCGGATGCTATCGTCCGGCCGTCTGTCCCGGTCCGAGGACGAGGCTTCGACGGCCGGGGTCGGCCGGACGTCAGTGGTGGGACATCGATGGATCGCGTCGAAAGCGATAAGGCTGCCCCCGAGGACGGGGACACAGAGGCCCCGGGCGTCGAGGCGGTGCTTGCGCCGATCGCGGATTTTCCCCGGATCGACCTCCGCGCGGGCGTCGAAGCCTGGGACAAGCGCCGCAGGGCCGGCAAGCGGCTGCGCGCCGACGTCCCCCACGCGGGCCAGGCCGCGCTTGCGGCCGATCCGGACCGGCCCGACCCGGTCGCCCTGATCGAGGCCGCGCATCGGGGACGGCAGCCCGAGCTGATCCCGCTGCGGGTCGCCCGGATGGCGACCTCGCCCTTCGCTTTCCTGCGCGGGGCCGCGCACGTCATGGCGTGGGATCTGTCGCGCGGGCCGCGCAGCGGCATCGACGTGGTGATGAACGGCGATGCGCATATCGACAATTTCGGACTGTTCGGCACGCCCCAGCGTGACATCGTGCTCGATCTCAACGATTTCGACGAGGTCACGATCGGCCCGTGGGAATGGGATCTGAAGCGGCTGGCCGCCGGCCTCGCCATCGCCATCGAGGACGCGGGCGCGTCGGCGCGCGAGCGGCGCGAGGCCGTCATGGAGGCGGTCTTCGGCTACCAGCACACCATGCGCCGCCTCGCGCCGCAGGGCTCCCTGGACGTCTGGTATCAGACCACGCGGGCCGACGTTCCCCGCATCGCCGGGCTGCGCATGGACGCGGAGGCCCGGGCCGTCGTTCGGCAGGCGGTCGACAAGGCGCGGCGGCGGAACAACCGCAGCCTCCTCGCCCAGGTCGCCGAGCGGCGCACCGACGGCAGCTGGCGCCTGCAGACCGATCCGCCGATCCTCACGCCCGTGGACGATGCGACTCGCGAGGGCGTCGTCACCGGACTGGAGCGCTACGCCGAGACCCTGCCGCGCGAGCGCCGCTTCATGCTCGACCGCTACCACGTGGTCGACGTGGCCCACCGGGTCGTCGGGGTCGGCAGCGTCGGGACCCGCGCCTACCTTGCGCTGCTCTTCGGCAATTCCGACGCGGACGCGCTCTTCCTGCAGGTGAAGGAAGCGGTGAAGCCGGCGCACGCGCCGTATCTGGCGGACGCGCCCGCCCCCTTTGCCGATCACGAGGGCGAGCGCGTGATCTACGGCCAGCGCCTCCTCCAGGCGGTGGGCGATCCCCTGCTCGGGTGGACCAGCATCGAGGGCCGCCCGTTCTACGTGCGGCAGATGAAGAACCTGAAGGGGGCCATCCCCCTGGCGCGGATGTCGGGCGCGCCGCTCCTGAACTTCTCGTACGCCTACGGGGCGCTGCTGGCCCGCGCCCATGCCCGGACCGGCGATGCGGCGGCGATCGCCGGCTATTGCGGCAGCGGCAAGCACCACGACCTGAGCGGGGCGATCGCCGACTGGGCGGCGGCCTATGCGGAGCGGAACGCCGCCGATTTCGGCCTGTTTCGCGCGGCGATCGCGAGCGGCCGCCTCGCGGCCGCCGACGATCCGTGCCTGTGAGGCCGGCCGTCAGAGGACGCCGAATTCCGGCGCCCCGTTGGCCAGGCGCACCAGAAGATCCCGCAGCCAGCGATGGGCCGGGTCGTGGTCGTAGGAGGCGTGCCACAGCATCGAGACGGCCACGTCGTCGAGGGCCACCGGCACCGGGCTGACGCTGAGCGCCAAGGCGCTGGCGAAGGCGGTCGCCAGCCGCGCATGCATCGTGGCGATCACCGGCGCCGCCCGCACCATGAACGGGACGACCAGGAAGCGCGGGGTCGTCACCGCCAGGGTGCGGGACCGGCCGATGAGCGCCAGCGCGTCGTCGACGACCCCGTGGGCGGTCTCGCGCAGGGACGTCAGGACGTGCGGGAACCGCAGGTAGTCATCGAGGCCGATCGGCGGCTGCAAGCCGATCAACGCGGCGTTGAACAGCACCACGTAGCTGTCCCGGTAGAGCAGCCGCTGCTTGTGATGGAGCTGGCCCTCGGAGAACAGACCGATGGCGAGGTCCACCCGGTCGGCGTCGAGTTCGTCGAGGATGCGCGTCCGGTCGACCGAGCGCAGCAGCAGCCGGATGCCGGGCGCCTCCCGGCGGAGCTGCGCGATTAGGCGGGGTCCGAGCAGGACCTCGACGCTGTCGGGCAGGCTCAACGTGAACGTCCGCTCGACGGTGGCCGGGTCGAAGCGCTCCTCCCGGTGCACCAGCGCCTGCACCTGCCGAAGGGTGGCGCGCAGCGGCTCGGCGATCTTGAGGGCGCGCGGCGTCGGCCGCATCCCGTCCGGAGCCCGGGTCAGGAGTTCGTCGTCGAACAGGCGCCGCAGGCGGGCGAGGCTCGAACTCATGGCCGACTGGCCGATCCCGATCCGGGCCGCAGCCCGGGTGACACTGCGCTCATCGAGCAGGGCGTCGAGGGCGACCAGCAGGTTTAGGTCGATCCGGCTGAGATCGATATGGTCGATGGCCACGGGCGTCGCGATCGATGAGGGCTCGGACGCCCGACATAGCAGACCCGGCCGCTTCCCCGTCATCCCGGGTTCGCACAGTAGAGCCCGGGATCCGGACGCGCCACCAGGCCGGGACCCGGCTCGGACGGCGGCTCTCCGGCCGATCCCGATGGTGCGGCAACGACCGGGACCGCGGGCGTTTCCGGTCGGGTCAGGCGCGCCATGCCCCCTCTCCCGAGCGGCCTGGCGAATTCCAACATCTGCCGCGGCAACGCGGCTTGAGGATGAGGCGCGGGTCCCCTCTCCCGTGCAGGAGAGGGACAGGGTGAGGGATGGGCGTCATCCGCAGAAAGCGCGACGGACTCGCCCGTCGACCGCGTGCTCGATCTGACGCGTCTTGCCCCTCACCCCAACCCTCTCCCGCAGGAGAGAGGGGCGCGTCGCGCTCCGCCGCCGGCGCCGGCGCCCGTGTCCGACTCGGATGCGTGACCATCGCGGCCCGCCCGGGGGAGTGGAACGGCGTCTCGCACCCCGTCGTCGCGGCGTCCCACCGTCCCTCGATCTTGACAATGTTCCTATTTTGTGCCCATAAGCCCTGACCTGTCCACGGCGCTTCGGGAGCGATCCCGGGGCGTCCTTCGGGGGTCCGTGCGGTGGCTGACCCTTCGGGGGTCCGTGCGGTGGCTGACC